>NZ_BCUY01000078.1 GCF_001591465.1 Cytobacillus firmus NBRC 15306 | reverse complement strand
AGTAAGAACGGGGATCGTTCCTGAGAAAAATAAAAAATAACCTGGATTACATACGATTTTATACGTTCTTTTGATAATACAAATTTATGATGGGTTGTAATTCGGATTATATGAACTAGTCACAATTAAAAAACCGCATAAATAAATCAAGCATTTGCAAAAGAGGCAAATCTTTTTTGTTCATTATTCATTTTTTAACATGAATTTTCCCCTAACACATTTCAAAAGAATTCCCCTTAATACTATGCCAATCGACTTAAGAAAATTTGTGTATCAGCATAAGTCCTGGATCATATAAATATTAACATGGAGGTGGCGTATGGCAGTAGTAAAGGCTAGTGCATCAGATATTGATCTTTTGGCAAGGTTGCTTAGAGCAGAAGCGGAAGGAGAAGGAAAATTAGGCATGTTGCTCGTTGGAAATGTTGGCATAAATCGAATCCGAGCTGATTGTTCAGATTTTAAAGGGCTAAGAACAATCCCTCAAATGATTTATCAACCTCATGCATTCGAAGCCGTACAAAAAGGTTATTTTTATCAGGCTGCAAGGGAGTCTGAGCGACGTCTTGCACGAAAAGTGATTAAAGGAGAAAGATATTGGCCGGCGAAATTTTCCTTATGGTATTTCAGGCCAACGGGAGATTGTCCGCAAACATGGTATAATCAGCCTTTTGTTGGAAGGTATAAGCTTCATTGCTTTTATGAGCCAACGGGTGAGGAATGTGAAAATGTTTACAATACATTTTAATTCCTTTGAGTCATTTATATAAATTTTATAATTATAGAAATATTCTAAACGATTGACCATTAAAAACGTGTATGAACGAATAGTATATTCATTTATAGTTTGAACTGACCTAGCCAAATGAGACAAATATAAAACACCTTACCGTATTTAATTTAACATTTTTTAACTAATTTGAAATTGGTTCTTTAGGGGTAGCAACAGCGTAACTGTCATTACCCGCAATAAGATGTATTAAATTGGAAAATTATTAATGACTTCATTATATTCATTTTGTGCTTCTTCAATTGCCAATCTAGAATAAACCTCGAGTGACTTTCTGCTCTTGTGTCCAGAATAGGGTTGAATTAGCGCATCGTCCACACCTTGCTTTTTTAGCCAAGTTAACAAAAAGTGGCGTAGTTTATGGGGAGATAATGGTTGGGATAGTCCAGCCTTTTCAGAATACTTAGCTAATATTTTACGGATACCCCGATCCGTGTATTTTTTATTCCAAGAAGATTCAAAAAGATAAACAGCATGTTTATTTTCCATATTTGCGCAATGCATCGCCAATAACTCTTTAAAGGAATGTGGGAAAGGGACGACTCTGTCCTTCTTCCCCTTTCCTTGGTTAATCCGGATTTGGTATCTGTCAAAATCTATTTCAGACAGTTTAATATTTATTAATTCGCTTACCCTTACTCCAGTGTAAAGAAGGGTTCTAACAATCATCATGTCTTGAAAGTTTTTAGCTTTCCAGACAACCTCATAATAACGTCGTAACTCCTCTTCTGTTGGGACATAAGGAAGCTTTTCTGTTTTTTTTGGTATATCAACTTCTAATTCATCTCGTAGATGTTGAAAGATCTTTTTTAGATAATCATAGTCCGGTCGTTCACTTCTTAGATATTTAGTAAGCTCTTTCGCTTTCTTTTTGGCTGGAGTTCTATTTAAACTCATGCGGAATCACCTTCTAATTTTATTCGTTCGGTCATATCTAATCTAAAGGTTCCATAGGGGTTAACGTGAGTATAAATCAATGGCGTTAATGCCCGGAAGTCCTCAGTTGTCATCTTATCAAACCAGGTCTTTTCCGATAAGACATTTTGAAGCATTAATGTGTTAATGTACACTAGACAGTTTTGGAGTAAATGAAGGGATAAAACTGCTATTTCTTGATCTTCCAATCGATTTGTCGCTATTTCTCCACCTTTTCCATAGAAGATAAAACTGTTTGCAGAGTTCCAGTTTTCTACAACATTTAACCCCTCATGTATTTCTCTTCTCATTTCCTCTGAATCAAGGTATTCACAAAGGAAAATGGTCTTAATTGCTTTTCCCAGCTCACTTAGAGCTTGATAAGTAGGGTGCTTCATATTATTTCTGGTAAAACGTTTCAGAATCGCTTCAGTTTCTGCAATTCCCAATCGAAGTGCTGTCGCATATTTAACCATTTGATCGTATTGCTGCCTGATCAACTCCCAGTTAATCGGTCTAGTCAATACCGGTTGTAGATTTGGAAAGGAATCAGTCATTCCTACATCTGGTCGATATAATTTTTGACTGTGTATCGATTTTAACCGGGGCATTAACTGAAAGCCCAATAAATGACAAAATGCAAAAGCAACTTCACTTTGGCCATGTGTATCTACATAGTTTTTTTGTACGTCCATATCCGTACAGTGACGAAGTAATCCTTCAATCATTGACGCAACTTCAGAGGATGAACAAGATTTCAACTGAGAATATATACAAGTTGAATTTTTTGACACATGCCAATAGATCATAACACCGCGTCCACGGTACCTTATATGCCATTCGGTCATCAAATTTTGATCCCATGCTCTTTTTTGAATCGTTTTTCGATCAAGAATTTCTCTGTTTCCAACGGTTTTCAGTTGATCTGTAAAATTTACTCTTAAGTCCGTTTCTTTCAATATATCTAGTAAACTCGTCATTGGCCACCGTTTCATAACTTCACCTTTTAGACGTGATAAGTTCATTGGTTCTGGTAACGGTTCATACGGTGAAACGGAGATCCATCCATTTCCTTTCGTAGTGATTCGTACACTTGGATTTTTGGGTATCCTATTGTTTAGTTTTTCTAAAGCCCGCATCACTTCACTTTTAATATTCTCCACAAATGTTTCAGCATCTAGAGGTTTGTTTAACGCTTTATAATTCTCTTCCCGCCTTTCTTCAAAGTCTTGTGGTAAATCTTCATCCGGATTTCGGTAACGATCAGAACCTTCTACCCATATTTCCTTACAACGGAGCCTGTCTCGTAAGGATTGTAATGCACTGATTTCATAATTAATGCGATTAATTCTCTCGTCACTATTTTCATCTTTTTCAATAATTAGGCTCCTCCATACTGAGCGAATAACACCATCTATTGGGATATCCTCGGTTGTAGGAAAATAATGCATACCAGAATCCGAATAGGATTTAATTAGATCTAAAGCCTTAATGACAGGACGGTGAACTTCATTATTAGAACAAAACGTTAAAGTGTTTAAAATAGGAGGAACCATACGACGGTAATGCGTACTATAAGATGAACGTATTACCGTATGTACTTTTTCTCTGTACGCTAGTCCTGTATGTTTAAATTCTTTTACTAAATCTTTTAACGTTTGTTCGCTTACAACAGGATATAATACCTCTTTTATAATTCCATCCGGATTGCTCAAAGCTTGTTCAGCCATATTAAATAGTATCGAAGTTTTGCCACTTACGCGACGTAAGTCATTTAATATCTCTTTTTCTACTTTCCTTTCGGCTCTTACATTAATTCGATGGATGATTTGGATTAAAAGTTCAATCAGGTTATCTGTGATCTCCATATTTCGAAGCCAAAAGAAGGAAGAAAGCAGCGTATAACGAATTGGCTCAGGGTGTCTTCTTAATGCACTAATATCCTCAGTTGCTGTTCGTTGGCGATACTTCCTAATAATCTTAGGTGGGATTTCTTTAAATAGATCATGAGGTAGATTAAGTTGGCGAATGGTACGTAGCTTTTGCAGTTCTTTAAAGACTGTATCTAAACCGACCCGTCCATTTTAATTCATTAAAAGAAAGACTGTCTGTAGGTGAATTTTCTTCAGTGGTATCTTCCATATCTGCTATACTTTCAATCAGTGAATCTAGCTTTGCTAATGTTGGTTTTGATAGTTTATTATACGTAGCATTGAAAAAACGTTGTTCATAAGAATTAACAGCGGAATGAATGAGACGTTCCATCCGATCAAGGGCAGGGGGCTCAATTCCAAGTTCCCGGAATCTTTTGTAGACTTGATCTTCTACAAAGTTCAGTTCATGATTATGATATAGAACAGATTTGCAGAGCCAATCAACCATTTCGTCTATATCCTGTTTTTCAACTTCTCGAAAGCCAAAATAATTACGTATTTCTGTTCGATGATAGCTTATGGTTCTTCCAGTCCAATCATACTGTTCAAAAACATCTGGATTCAAAAATAATTGTTTTGCTAAATAGTGAATTAATGATTTAGGTATTTCATTTTTGTGGTATGGAAATCTTGCTTCATATTGAAAGAATTTAAACAATACAGCAAACCCTAGTTTTGTATCTCCTCTTTTCGTTTGGATCAATTTTAATTCATCAGGCATTAAGGTGAAGTGATCAATTAACTCATCCAATTCCCAATTTCTTTTCAAAATATCTCCTCCTATAAAAAGTTCCGATAATGGTGAGTATCGGAACTATTATTAAAATACAGTATATCTAAATTGACTATATCAAACAATAATCTATTAAATTTCCTTGAAGTTCCGTTCCCAAAAAGGATATCGGAACTTATAGACTATTCAAGATATTTATGTTACGCTTTAGATAGTGTTAAACATTACCAAATACTTTTACAACAAAATAAAAATTACTAGGGGTGCTTTTGTGTTAAAAGCTGAGAAAAGGCTAAAAGTCTTTAACTCTTTGAACCTGATCTGGTTTATACCAGCGTAGGGAAGTGTGAAGCGTTAATAAATAAATTTATTTTATTAAAATGCTATTTGTTAATAAAAACCACTTCCAATTCTCGGAAGTGGTTTTTAATTTTTTATTAGGAGTGATAAGGAATGAGTCAAGGTAAAAAAATGTTTCTAGCAGGTCCCTTTAAAAGTTTGGTTGATTCAAAAACAGGAATAATGGAAAACCATGAAAAACAAAAGTTGTTAAATCTTATATCTTTTTTTGAAACAAAAGGTTTTTCAGTCCATAATGCACATAAGCGTGAAAGTTGGGGGAAAGATTTCATGACACCTGAAGAATGTACAGAAATAGATTTCAAAGAAATCAGTACGTGCGATCTTTTTGTCGCCTTCCCGGGATCACCAGCTTCTCCTGGTACGCATATTGAAATTGGGTGGGCTTCAGCTTTGAACAAACCTATTATTCTATTATTAGAAGAAGGAAAAGACTATGCCTTTTTAATAAAGGGTCTTGGTACTGTCGCTAATGTAACTTTCATCCGTTTTCAAAAAGAAGAAGATTATTTAAGCCAACTTGAAAAACTGTATTTGCAATTCGTTTAGGAGGAGATACATATGCATTACAACAACTTTCATGAAGCCTATATAGAAACATTACATGAAACCTATCACAACCCACAATTTTTCAATGCGCCACGCGGTAATCATAGCCGTGAGAAGCTCAACCATCACTTGAGTATTAAAAACCCTGTAGAACGTGTGTGTTATTTAGCAAGCCGAAAAACGAATATTGTTTTCAATTTTGCGGAAGTTTTATGGTACTTATCTGCAGATAATAGTCTTGATTTTATTGGTTACTATAACAAGAAGATGCCTGAATATTCTATGAACGGAAAGACATTAACAGGTACAGCGTATGGACCAAAAATATTCGAATTTGGGAATGCCAAGGTGAATCAATGGAAACAAATAAAAGATTTATTAACATATGAAGATACTGATTCCAAGCGAGCATTTATGCAGATCTTTGATGCGACTGAACTTGTGGTACCAGACAATATTGATGTTTCTTGCACATTAGGACTACAATTTTTTGTAAGAGAAAATAGACTATATATGGCATCTTTTATGCGTGCAAATGATGCTTTTCGTGGAATCATAAGTGATCTTTTTTCTTTTACTTTTATTCAAGAATTAATGGCAAGAGAGCTTAACCTAGAATTAGGAGAATATTTTCATAATGTTGGCTCCATCCATGTCTATCAACCTGATAATGAATGGACTGAAAAAGTACTCCAAGAAGCTAAATCTGATCTTCAAAAAATGAAGCCTGAGTTTGAATTTCCTAAAATGCCTTCTATGAATAATTGGCCATCGATTGAAACCCTGTTGAAATATGAATCTTTATTAAGAAAAGACCAAGTTAAAATGTCAAGCTTAGATATTGAACAACTAGATTTACCTGAATATTGAAAACAAGTTCTTTTACTTTTTAGTTTATATCAGTACATTGCTTATAAAAGACCAATTGATTTTTCTCTGTATAATAATTTACTACCGGTTTATCAGCATTTTATGATTAATAAATGGCCCTCACATTTCAAAACAAAAGTAAAATAAATCTATTAGTATAAGGGAGAAACAGTAGATTATGGAGAAAAATTCTTTTAAAGAAGGAACTATTGCTAATAAATTTGATGCTTACAATGATATTCTTGAACAAACTTTAGGATTTCGTTTTGTCTTCCAAACTTTTATCTCAAATCCTGATGTAAAAAATATACTTGACTATGGGTGTGGACCAGGGAAAGTAGCTTATAGATTGGCTGAGAGTACCGACCTAAACATTATTGCCGTAGATGAATCAAAAGAAATGCTCGATATTGCTTCTGAAAAACGAACTCATCCAGAGGTGGATTATCATTTGATTCAAAATGATCGCTTATCTTTTCTTAAAAATTTGTTCAAAGCCCAGAAATTTGATGATGCTGGCATTTACAGAAGGATGGAATCGCAAGCCGCCCTTGTAGGGACCGATTGCGCTATTGAATTGTACCCGGAAGCCGCGATTCACCTGTACTTTTCCCTGATCATCCACCCAGGGGACTCTAAAGGTGATCACTCTTTCAGGTTCCGCTATTCTGTCAAGAATACTTTGCTCCATGTATACGGGGTTTTTCTCAAATACTGGAACGAGTGAATCAAATACTTCTTTAACAACCTGATGAAATTCACTTTCATTAGGATTGCGCTTTTTGACTGTTTCGAATACCGCCTGAACATAATCCTCCGCCTGTATTCGCTTCTCATTAATTTCTGTTAGTGCAGTCATACTGCCAATGGCCCTCCCTTTAAGTCCAAATCAAATCCTTCAATAATTTCCAATTATTCAAAAATTGTATGATTCTTTCATTTTATAGTTGTAAATCAATCTAAACAATATGAAAATTAGATAATATTGATGCCAAAATTAGATGAATGGCAGAAGGGAGGTAAAAATCACATGGAATTAAGGCAGATTAAATACTTTATTGAAGTGGCGAAAAGAGAACATGTGACAGATGCGGCCTTAGCTTTACATGTGGCACAATCTGCTGTGAGCAGACAGATTTTCAACCTTGAATCAGAGCTGGGGGTGAATTTGTTTATCCGTGAAGGAAGGAACGTAAAATTGACGCCGATCGGCAAACTATTTTTAGAACAGATGGAAGAAGCCATAAAGGTAATCGATAATGCCAAACGGCAAGTCAGAGAGTATCTGGATCCGGAGCATGGCAGAATACGTTTCGGCTTCCCAAGCAGTCTGGCACTATATACGCTGCCTTCCATCATATCTGCTTTCCGCGTGCGCTATCCTCATGTGAAGTTTGAACTGAAACAGAGCGCTTATCATGATTTAATCAGCGGAGTGGCGGAAGGAGAAATCGATATGGCTTTGATTGGCCCTCTCCCTAAGAAAGAGAAAAAGGTTAAAGGTGATATTTTATTCACTGAGAAAATGGTCGCTTTGGTTCCTGCTGTCCACCCTTTAGCAGACAAATCTTTATTAAATCTGAACCACTTGAAAGATGAATCCTTTATCTTGTTTCCTAAGGGGTATGTCTTGCGTGAATTATTCGATGATGCTTGCAGTCAGCATGGCTTTCAGCCTAAAGTGTCATTTGAAGGCGATGATATTGATACGATTAAAGGTTTGGTCTCAGCAGGTCTGGGGCTGACGCTTGTTCCGGAATCTACATTGGTTGACAGCCTGCCGCGTTCCACAGTAAGACTGCCTGTCATGCCACAGATTACCCGTGCGGTAGGAATCATTATTCCAAGTGAACGCCAGCTGCTGCCCACGGAGAAACTATTTTATCAATTTATTCGTGATTTCTTTGCCGTTTTGGACCAATCCAAAAACTGACAAAGCCATAACAGGTGTCTTTATCACGCCGGAGACCAGATTTTATTAGGGGAATTTGAAAAGGGCTTCCACCTGAGAATATATATTTTTGGTCTTCACTTGGAGGATTTCTCTGCTGATTGAGCGGATTAAGCAGGACCAGGAGCATAAGGTGATATATTTAAGCTTTGAGCCTGAGAACCATCTCGCGAAGGGGCTATATGAAAAACTCGGCTTTAAAGCCGATGACCGGGTTATTGATGGGGAATGTTTATAAATTGGCGTATTAATTAAAAGAGCTCCTGCTGAGGGAGCTCTTTCTATGAAAGGAGGCGGCCAGATGTTTAAGAAAAAAATATTGCTTATCCTGATGATTATTTTGCTGATTGCAGGCTTGCTTGATCTTAAGTATGAAGGACTGTTCTTTCAGCTGCTGCCGGAGTCCATTCAATCGAAACTGGTTCAAATTTTTTAAGCGGCTGCTTTTCATCCGGATAAGCTTGGAAAAAGCAGCATCCCCGAACCGTTAACCTGTCAATTTGTCTGCCGCTGTTTCCTTCCGATCGGCAAATTTACTGTAAATAAGCGCCATAACCAATGCTGGTACAGTACAAACCACCATTCCGATAAACGCGTATCTTGGTTCCATTTCATACAGATACCCGCCGAAAATGGTGAAAAGAGCCGTGCTCCAGCTGAGGGCGAGTGCCGAGTAGACCCCTTGAGTAATGGGCACCTGTTCATGAGGAACATATTTAATTAAATATTTCATGAAGGCGTAATGTGCCATGGCAAAAGAGAAGGCATGCAATATCTGGCTAATGCTGAACACAATGACATGCGGGAAGGCAAATACGAGAACCCAGCGGGCTGTGGAGCCCAATGCTGCCAGTGCCAGTAATGAACCGATTGAAAACTTCCGGAAAGTCCGGTCCGCAATGAAAAAGAAAAGAATTTCTGCAATCACGCCTATATTAATAATGGCGCCGATTAAATATTTTGGTGCTTGAATTTCCTGTAAGTAGATATAACCATAATTATAATAGGAAGCATGCGCTGCCTGCAGCAGAATCACAATGATGAGCACAAGGCCGAAGTGTCTGATGCTGAATAATTTCCTTATGGCTCCTTTGGTCTGGCCGGGTTTCGGTTTTTCAGATAGTACTGCAGGTGTATTCATGAAACCAAGACAAAGGACTACAAGCATGCCGAGTAATAACGCCCAGAAAATGGCCTCATCTCCGAACCCTCCAGTAAAGAAGGTAAGAATCATACCGGACACAACGAATCCGATCGATCCCCAGGAGCGGCTTTTTCCATAATCCTTTAATTGTTTGTTTTGGACAAGAATACCCGCAGCGCTATCCAGTGCAGGCATCAGTGCCGGATAAAAGAAATGCAATAGCAGCGTTACCAGCAGAAGGCTGGCAAAAGAGTCGGCCGGAATATAGCAGAGAATGGCGATCAGGGTACCGGCTGCCATCCCGTTCAGCAGGGTTCTGCTGCTGAATTTTCCTGATAAATAGGGAAAAGCAAAAAGTGTGGCAAGTCCCCGTACCGCCAGGCCCAAGCTCATGATCAAACTAGCCTGTGAAACCGTCATTCCCTTTATATGGATCATCCACCCCGTCCAATAAGGCAGGAAAATGCCCCAGGTCATAAAAAAGCTGAAAAACTGCCTGCTCATCCAGCTTTGTGTCTTCATAAAAATCCCTCCCGATATTTGCATGATATCAGGAAGCTTCGTACAATAATATGAGATATCTCATATTTCGGGGTGGATGATGGAAACGTACAAAGGGAAAAAAGACAGCATTACCTGGAGACGCACTCTATATCCCATTTATTTTCTTTTCCGATTGAGGAGTTTATGGAAGTGCGGGAATATAAGCGGGATGAATGGATTATACGCGAGGGCATGAGGCCGGATTATTTATATTATGTCATCGAGGGAAAAGCCAAGATTTACGTGACATATCAAAATGGGAAGGTATCTTTGATTAATTTTATCAATGCTCATGATTATATCGGGGAAATGGAGCTTTTGCATGAAGTGTACTATACAAAGGGGATTCAGGCCTCAGCGAAGACAGTCTGTTTTGAGATTCCCCTGCACCATTACCGCAAAAAGCTCCTTGAAGACACGACCTTTCTCCGGGAGCTCACCAAGTTTCTAAGCGTGAAAGCAACCAAAATGGCTGAAAAGTACTCACAGGGCCTATCCTTTCCGCTTGAAAACCGGCTGGCCGATTTCATCCTGCAAACCGCTGATGGGGATGTTTATAAAGAGAAACATGTAACTGTCTGTGACTTTTTAGGAGTATCCTACCGTCATCTCCTGCATGTTCTTGTGCAATTTTGCGAAAAAGGGTATTTGCAGAAGGAAGGACGCCATTACCATATTCGGCAGCCGGACGATTTGCACAGGCTTGCGGATGTGCTGAAGAATGAGTAAGGGGCAGGCTTGCCCCCGGCATTTTCGTATCGACAATTTGAACGTCCCATGCATAGTTCTCCTGAATTCGCCCAATTGGCAGACTCAAGCTTTCTCCGCCGCCTGCTGTAGCCAGGTAAAAGGCTTCATGGATGGAAATCCGTGAAGCCGGTACACCACGTTCCCCGGCAGGAAGATCCGGATTTACTCCGTCTTCCAGCATTCTGGAAGAGACAACAGCCTGTTTGGCATTATGCCTACTTCGCCAATAGCGTGATTCCAATCAGGCGTTTTACCGGGCAAGGGTATTGATATTGGACTCGGGACGGATATTTCAGCTGGCGCGACTCCAATGCCGGATGAGCCTTTTATTGAATTCCAGGATACGATTTTTTATCAGGATTTAGATATCGTCCAAAGCCAAAATCCGGAACTTCTTCCGCTGGACTTTCAGGCTGAGCTGCACCTTAAGTCAGACGCCCTTACCATCGCCTATCGCAAATGGCTAAATGAGCTTGGTGTGGAGAATGGCACAAACCCCATTCAGGATGAAGTCTGGAAAAAAGTATTAGTGAAATAGTGATCAGTGCCAGCTCCCCGTTTTGCTGCAGCTTACAGGGGGCTGGCACTTCCTATGCACTCCTTTTTTATAAGAAATTTTGGAGGAAAGACTTGCGCAAAAACAATTGCACTGATATATTTTATATGTGAAGTATTTCACAAGTAGTTATATCAGTATTTTTTTATATAAGTATGTGAATTAATTCACGTAAATGAATCCATTCAAATAAAATGAAATGAATAGGGTTTTTTGTGAAATCATGTGAAATTATTCACAAATAATTATTGGAGGAACTCATTATGAATCTAACATTAGGAAACAAAATTGTATTAGTAGGAAATGGCGCTGTAGGATCAAGCTATGCTTATGCCTTATTAAATCAGGGCCTATGTGATGAGTTAATCATTATTGATGTAAATGAGGAGAAAGCAAAAGGAGATGTCATGGATTTAAACCACGGCATTGCCTATGCTCCATCAGCTATGACGATTAAATTTGGTTCTTATGAGGATTGTAAGGATGCTGCTCTCGTAGTGGTCTGTGCAGGGGCAGCACAAAAACCTGGGGAAACCCGCCTGGATCTCGTGAATAAAAACGTTAAGATCTTCAAATCCATTGTAGAGAGCATTATGGACTCTGGATTTAATGGGATTTTCTTAGTTGCAGCAAATCCAGTTGATATCTTATCTTATGCAACCTGGAAATTCTCCGGCTTGCCTAAAGAAAGAATTATCGGATCTGGAACCATACTGGATTCTGCCAGGTTCCGCTACCTATTGGGGAAAGAATTTGATACAGCAGCCGTAAGTGTTCATGGATATATTATCGGTGAACATGGCGACTCCCAATTCCCGGTATGGAGCTTCGCTAATATTGCCGGAACACCGGTAGCAGAGAGGTTAACAGAGGAAAGAAAAGAAGAAATCGCTGTTCATGTCCGGGATGCTGCATATGAAATCATTAACGCAAAAGGTGCTACCTACTATGGAATTGCGATGGGGATGGTCAGAATAACAAAAGCCATCTTACGAAATGAGAACGTGGTATTGCCGGTTGGAGCATTGTTAGAAGGGGAATATGGCCACAGTGATGTGTTTGTCGGAATTCCGTCTCTTATCACAAGAAACGGTGTCAAGAATATTGTTGAGCTGTCATTGACCGAGGATGAGAAAAGGAAGCTGGCTAAATCTGTTCAAACCTTAAAAGATATCCAAAATTCAGCATTATGACGAGTTGACATCTTAGATCCAAAGGAGCAGATCCTATGTTAGTGGAAACATTCAATCCTTTTCATAACCTGGCTATTTCCTCCCTGGTGGCAGCTATACCGATCCTGTTATTTCTGATTTGCTTGACGGTATTGAAAATGAAGGGTATTCATGCAGCGCTAGTAAACTTAGCTGTCACTTTTTTCATTGTGCTAGTCATCTTTAAATTGCCATTCGGAGAATCGGCAGGAAGTGTTATTCAAGGTGCTGCATCGGGAATTTGGCCAATTGGCTGGATTATTGTCATGGCTGTTTGGCTATATAAAATTTCGGTGGCATCAGGCAAGTTTGATATTTTGCGCGGAAGCATCGCAGGAATTTCCCAGGACCAGCGCATTCAATTTCTTCTGATCGGATTTTGCTTCAATGCCTTTCTCGAAGGAGCTGCCGGCTTCGGCGTACCGATTGCCATTTGTGCTGTGCTGTTAGTGTCACTGGGCTTCAAGCCTTTACAGGCAGCCATGCTCTGTCTCATCGCAAACGGTGCTTCAGGCGCCTTTGGTGCGATTGGAATACCGGTCGGCATTGTCGATACGTTTGGAATTCCAGGGGTTACTTCCATGGATGTGTCAATCATGACAGCTCTGACACTGCCGATTATTAACTTTACCATTCCCTTTTTATTAATATGGCTCATTGACGGGTTTAAAGGAATCAAGGAAATATTCCCGGCTATCTTGATCACAGCTTCGGTGTACACCGTCACACAAGCAATCATTACCGTATTGATAGGACCGGAGCTTGCTGATATTATTCCATCCTTATTAGTAATGGGGGTATTAGCGTTATTTCTGAAAAAGTGGAAGCCAAAGAATATCTTTTTGCTAAATGGGGAAAAGTGTCAATTTGAACAGCATTCCTTGGGTGAAATTATTAGAGCTTGGTCACCATTCTATCTATTGACCCTATTTATTTTAATATGGAGTTTCCCTGCATTTAAAGGTCTTTTTGCTGAAGGGGGGCTGCTGGAGTTCACAGTCATTAACTTCGGTATACCCGGATCTTCTCTTAATGTCAGCATCAGCTTAATTGGAGCAACAGGCACAGCAATCTTATTGGCAGGCTTAACGACAATCGCAACGACAAAAGGCATCAATATGGTTGAAGGCTTCAAGCTTCTTAAAAAGACGGTTTCAGAGTTTTGGATCCCGATTATCATGATTTGTGCCATTATCGGAATTTCAAAACTCATGACGTACGGTGGAATGACTGTCACTTTGGGGGAGGCCGTTGCGACAACCGGAAAAATATTTCCGCTGCTGTCACCGCTCTTAGGCTGGATTGGGGTGTTCATGACAGGATCTGTCGTGAACAATAACACTTTATTTGCTCCAATCCAGGCGACAGCTGGTCATGTGATCGGAACCAGCTCCTCCTTATTGCTTTCTGCCAATACGGCAGGAGGCGTGATGGCAAAGCTGATTTCCCCTCAGTCCATCGCCATTGCCACAGCTGCTGTTGGCGAGACAGGAAAAGAAGCAGATTTAACGAAAATGACATTGAAATATAGCTTTGGATTGCTGGTATTTGTTTGTATTTGGACATTGATATTGTCTTTATTTTTCTAATTTCCTCATAACAAAAGAGACAGGCTCTGCTGATCCTGTCTCTTTTCTCTTTTTTGAAAGCCTCGAACTTTCCTTCACCAAGCTTTCAGGCATAAACGGAAATCAGCCGCTTTTTTTACTTATCCGTAACCATTGCTTATTCCTTTTTTCCGGATTATAGTGTATACGAAGGATAAGTCATTACAAAACCTATATATCAGAATGGTCTATATAAAGGAGAAGACGATTATGCTAGCAGCAAAGAACAGCTACAGAATTGAAAAAGATTTTCTAGGCTCTAAGGAGGTTCCCGCTGATGCCTATTATGGTGTTCAGACGCTTCGTGCGGTAGAGAACTTTCCGATTACAGGCTACCGGATTCATCCGGAGTTAATCAAGGCAATGGCCATCGTAAAAAAAGCAGCGGCCATGGCGAATATGGAAGTTAAGCGCCTTTACTCAGGAATCGGAGATCCGATCGTACAGGCTGCGGATGAAATGATTGAAGGACTTTGGCATGATCAGGTGATTGTGGACCCAATCCAGGGCGGTGCCGGAACGTCCATTAATATGAATATTAACGAAATCATTGCGAACCGTGCGATTGAAATCATGGGCCATGAAAAGGGCGATTATTCTCATTGCAGCCCTAATACCCATGTTAATATGTCGCAGTCGACGAATGATGCTTTTCCGACAGCAATGCACATCTCAGTGTTAAATCTGCTGGATCAATTAATCCTGACAATGGAAAGTATGCACTCTGCTTTCCTTGAGAAATCAAAGGAATTCAGCCATGTGATTAAAATGGGACGGACTCATCTGCAGGATGCTGTTCCAATTAGGCTTGGCCAGGAATTTGAAGCCTACAGCCGCGTTATTGCACGCGACATCAAGCGCATTCAGCAATCCAAACAGCACTTATATGAATTGAACATGGGGGCAACAGCAGTCGGTACAGGACTGAATGCCATCCCGAAATACATTGATTTAGTGGTGAAGCATATTGCCGACATCAGCGGCCTGCCATTTAAAGGGGCAGAACATCTTGTTGATGCCACTCAAAATACGGATTCTTATACAGAAGTCTCCGGAGCACTGAAAATCTGCATGATCAATATGTCCAAAATCGCAAATGACCTTCGTTTAATGGCGTCTGGTCCAAGAGCGGGCCTTGGCGAAATCTCGCTGCCGGCAAGACAGCCGGGCTCATCCATTATGCCTGGTAAAGTAAACCCTGTTCTTCCGGAACTGATCAATCAGGTTGCCTTCCAGGTCATCGGGAACGACAACACGATCTCCCTTGCATCAGAAGCCGGACAGCTGGAACTGAACGTCATGGAGCCAGTCCTGATCTTTAACCTTCTGCAATCGATCAGCATTATGAACAATGCGTTCAATACGTTTACAGAGCATTGTGTAAAAGGAATCGAAGCCAATGAAGAAAGAATGAGGGACTATGTTGAAAAGAGTGTCGGCATCATTACTGCCGTCAACCCTCACCTTGGTTATGAAGTCGTATCCAGAATCGCCAGAGAAGCGATTTTAACAGGCCGTTCCATTAGGGAACTGTGCCTGAAATATGATGTTCTGACAGAAGAAGAACTCGATTTAATCCTCGATCCATATGAAATGACGGATCCTGGCATTGCAGGCGCTGCGCTGCTTGAAAGAGATTAAGGCAAACAAAAAACGCTTGTCCCCGCAATAGGGGGGCAAGCGTTTTTTAACTGTCTAGCTCAGGCGCCATCGGCTCGAGGTCATAAGCCGATAGGCGGGCGCCTTCCGCTTTTCTATCTATTCATTCCAATTAGTGTGGAAAGTTCCCTCCAAATCAGTCCGCTCATACGTATGGGCACCGAAGTAATCACGCTGGGCCTGCAGCAGGCTGGCATTTGATCTTCCATTCCGGTAGCTGTCGTAATAGGAAAGAGAAGAGCTTAGGCATGGCAATGCGATGCCGGATTGAATGCCTTCGCAGACAATTTTGCGCAAGCCTGTCTGGTAGTCCCTGATTCTTTCCGCAAAGTAAGGGGATACCAGGAGGTTTGCCAGGTTCGGCTGCTCCTGGTAGGCTTCACTGATGACATTCAAGAATTCCGCTCTAATGATGCAGCCGTCGCGGAAAATAAGGGCGATATCCTTCAGAGGCAAATTCCAGCCATTTTGCTCGGACGACATTTTATATTGTGTAAATCCTTGTGCATAGGCACACACTTTGCCCATATATAAAGCCTGTCTGATGTATTCAATCCAGGCGTCCTTTTCAAGGGTTATCTGATCCTTCTCAGGACCTGTTAAAAGGGTTTCTGCCGCCACACGCTCATCCTTCAAAGCAGAAATATAGCGTGCGAATAAGGATTCTGTAATGATCGAGGTTGGGATTCCATTATCGATGGCTTGGAGGCTGGTCCATTTGCCGGTTCCTTTTTGCCCGGCTTTATCAAGAATGACATCGATTTGCGGCAGCCCTGTACGCTCATCTTTTTTCCTTAAAATAGCTGCTGTGATCTCGATTAAATAGCTCTTCAGCTCGCCTTGATTCCATGTTTCAAAGATATCCGCTATTTCCTCAACAGATAATTCCAGCTTTTCTCTTAAAAATGTATAGGCCTCAGCAATCAGCTGCATATCTGCATACTCGATTCCGTTATGTACCATTTTGACAAAGTGGCCTGCCCCTTTAGGTCCGATGTAAACACAGCAAGGCATCCCGTCAACCTTTGCAGCGATCTTCGTAAGAATCGGAGCCGCTTTTTCATAGACATCCTGATCACCGCCAGGCATGATGGAAGGCCCTGTTAATGCTCCCACTTCACCGCCTGAAATGCCGATACCCAGATAGCCGATTCCTTTTGCTTTCAGATCATCATATCTTTTTTCCGTATCTTTGAAGTGGGAGTTGCCCCCATCCATGATAACGTCGCCCTCTTCAAGGAAGGGGAGTAAGCTTGCGATAACAGAATCAATGGCTTTTCCAGCCGTCACCATTAAAAAGATCTTTCTCGGTGTTTCCAAAGACTGGACAAAATCCTCTACTTCAAAATAAGGGCTTATAGTTTGACCTTCCAGCTTTTGTACAAGCTGATCGGTTAAATCCCTTGTGTAATTATATACAGCTACTTTCTCGCCGTTATTGGCCATATTTAAAGCGATATTGCTCCCCATTACTCCGAGACCAATAACACCAATTGTATTTAACATAGTTCCTGCTCCTTCATTCAGATTAATAGGCAATGAACCCCTCTTATGAAATAGGGTTTCATTGCCTTAAAGTGTTTATACAAATAAGCTTAACC
>NZ_BCUY01000077.1 GCF_001591465.1 Cytobacillus firmus NBRC 15306 | reverse complement strand
GAATTTTCATAAGAAATTTTATCCATTCATGGTATATTAATAGAGAAAAAGAATCAGATGGCATGTACTCTTCCGGAAGAGTCACAATTTGAAGCACCAAATTTAGATATAGAATTTAGTTATAGGCAGATGAAAAAGGAAGGGCGAAAAAAAGTGGATCAGAAAAAAGGCATTTTACTTGAAAGCGGAACAAATGAACTCGAAATTGTTGAATTTTCGATTGGCAGGAATAAATTCGGGATTAATGTGATTAAAGTGAAGGAAATTATAAACCCTGTACAAGTCACTCCTATCCCTCATTCTCATAGAAATATTGAAGGAATCATTGAACTGAGGGGTGAGGTGCTTCCTGTAGTTGATGTAGCTTCTTCATTGAATATGGCTCCATCAGAAACCCCCCAGCAGGATAAGTTTATTGTGACAGAGTTTAATCAGCAGAAAATTGTTTTTCATGTTCATAATGTTTCGAAAATCCACCGTATTTCCTGGAACCAAATTGAAAAACCATCTGAAATGTACCAGGGACAGGAAAGCCAGATTATCGGAATCATTAAGCTTGGTGAAGAAATGGTACTTCTCCTTGATTTTGAAAAAATGGTCACTGAAATTAATCCTGATTCAGGGATCAGCATCCAGAAGGTGCAAAAACTTGGAAAGCGTGAAAGATCTGATAAGAAGCTGATTATTGCAGAGGATTCTCCACTATTAAGAAAGCTTTTGAACGATACATTAAATGAAGCGGGCTTTTCCCGAGTTGAATTTTTTGAGAACGGTTATGAGGCTTATAAATATCTGCATTCATTAGCAGAATCCGGACGGAATGTCACTGATGAAGTACAGCTCATAATCACTGATATCGAAATGCCTCAAATGGACGGCCATCACCTCACAAAGAAGGTGAAAGATCACCCGATGCTTGCAGAAATCCCGGTAATTATTTTTTCTTCATTGATTACCGAAGATCTTCGCCATAAAGGTCAAATGGTTGGGGCAGATGTACAGGTGAGCAAGCCTGAAATTGCAGAATTAGTGCTATTAATTGATCAGCATGCGTTATAAGGCATAACAAAAAAAGCTGGGGTTTACATTCCAGCTTTTGGTACTTTGATAACTGTCTAGCTCCAGCGCCTACCCCCTCGAGGTCGTCGGGGGTGAACAGGCGCTTCCGCTTTTCTTGATTAAAAGTAACTTTCTCCTAATTTCTTAAATACAGGCTTTTGATAGCGCTGTTTTTTTTCATTCGGCGGGCTATTAAGCTCTTTTAGTCCTGTATATGACATTAGCAATTTTTTCGCTGCGTTAAGTGATAAGGAGGACTTAGGATTTCGGACGAAGGAATCCAGCTTGCCCAAATGGGGAAGCTCAGAAAAATCCTCTTTAGAGGGCGGGAGATGGAAAGAATAGTTCCCGCACTTTACAAGAACATCTGATTGCTGCTGGCTATTTTTGGGATTGCCGGAATAGTGCAGGCCTGCTTTTTGGGCTTTACCTTCTTTGATCAGCTTGTGCAGTGCATCGTGCTTTAATTTATACAAAAATTTAGGACTTGGTGCTGTCTTTGCATGGCGGTTAACGGTGAAGATGGCTTGAGAGAGGTTTTCAACCGTTGGCTGCAGATGGGGATATTGTTTCTTATCAGAATTCAATTTCCAATCTCCTTTCATATTTTAAAGGGGTATAAACATATTATACCCCTATTAGTCAATAAAACCAACTTAGGATAGGGCTTATATTAGAAAAGCTTATCCATCCAGCTGCTTTCCGCCTATGGACTGTAAGGATCCTGATTTTTTCCATATAACTATGAGCATGGTGAAGCCTAATAATGTCGTTGCCATACCAGCGCCAATCATAACAAAAGAGACACCCAGCTGTTTGGCAAGAAGAGCTCCGGCTGCAGGTGCTATAAGCATGGAAAAAGTCTGCAGGGACATGGCGGCAGCAGAAACTCTGCCCATCATTTGCTTCGGTGTTTCAGATTGAAGAACATAGCCGTAGGGGACAGATTCTCCCGCCCCTAAAAGGCCTAAAAAACATGCACCGATTATCCAGGCCAATTGTGGTAAATTAAGAAAACCTAAGCCTCCAAGCCCAACAGCTGCTATAAAAATGCCGCTTAATATGGCTGAAGAACTCATTAAATGGATGGGTTTCCGGTTCCACCCTGTCCATTGGCCCAGCAATAGTGAACCCGCAACACTTCCTGCTCCCACTGCACTTATCAGCAATCCAAAATTCCCCTCATTGAATCCTATCTGCTTTGCAATAAAAACAAATAACCCATCATAAAGGAAAATAATGAAAAACGCTGCAGAAGAAAGAATAATCGAGATCTTTAAAAGGGGAGTATGAAAAATATGTTTGATGCCTTCGGAGAAATCTTTCCAAAATTCCCCTTTGCCTGTTTGGTCGCCAGCAATTTTTTTATCTGACTCCTCAAAGGACTTTAAGCTGGGAAGAAACAGCAGAAAAATTACAGCTATAAAGAACCCTGCTGCTTCGAACAGAAATGGACTTTTTGGTCCAAAAACAGCTATAATCCCTCCTCCTAATGCGGGCCCCGCAATTTTCATTGTGTTGACTGAAAGCTGGCTAAGAGTTACTGCTTCAGGCAGCATGCTTTCAGGTACAATCATACGGATGGCACTCTGCCTTGCAGGATCATAAAGTGCTGATACGGTTCCTTTTAAAAACACAAATAATAGCAGAATGTATAGGTTAGGAGAGTAAAATAAACCTGCTACAAAGACTATTCTTAAAAGGAGGCAAACAATCATAACTGCTTTCTTGGGCATTCTGTCCACAAACACACTTGCAAATGGGCCAATGATGACCCAGGGAAGACCGAGAACTATAATGACAGAGGCAATTGCCGTTTCATCCAGACCCCAGTGATAAGCGACAATAACCTGCAAAGCAATTAAATCCAGCCAGTTCCCCAAGTCTGAAAATAACTGGGCGCCAAAAAGTGCGCGAAAGGATTTTAGCTTGAGCGGTTTAAAAATACCTGGTTTCGCTGTCAATTCCCTTCATCCCTTCCGATGGCCATCCTTCTCCTGTTCAGAAGCTTTTCAGTATTGCCATGAGGATCCTGGCCATCTGGTAAATTATCTTTTTGCAGCGCTTCGATTGATTCATCGATCCATTTTATTTCTGTTTCCAGCTTCATTTCTGCATATCGGATCGAGAGGGTGCCAAGCTTGCTGACATAGGAATAACCATTTCTCGGCCACTCCTTTACGAATTTAAGAATATCTGAAGCTTCTTCTTTTCTTTTTAATAAGTGGCTGATTAACACTTCATTATCCATATCTTCATGCCAGGTTGACATTTTCATTAGCAGTTCATCTTTAATCACGGGGAAAGAAGGAGGTGTCCTCAGCCAATTTTCAAACTCCTTCCAGCCTTTAGCAGTAAGCTCATACATTTTTTTCTTTCTTCCTTCATCTTCCTGTTCGATTGCATAGATAAAACCTTCTGCCTCAAGCTTTTTTAATTTTGGGTATATGCTCCCATAGCTCATTCCCCAGTAAAGACCAGCAGCTTTGTGTTCAAATTCAGATTTGATATTATATCCTGTGCTGGGCCACAAGCTTAGTACAGCTAGGATGGTATGTTCTATAGACAAGAATGCAGCTCCTTTCAATGTATCACCATGATATATCAATATGATATGTTGTATAAACAAATAAATCAACAAAAAATAAAAAACTTTCGCAATTTTTTAGCGAAAGTTTTGTTAAGGGACGATAATCTCTATGGTTGTATTATTACCCTTGTGCCATTTGGTACTATGCGTGACAATTGGAGGACATCCTGGTTATACATTCGTATACAGCCTTTGGAAACAGATTGGCCAATTGAGGAAGGGTTATTGGTTCCGTGGATTCCGTAGCCGTACTTTGACAGGGAAAGCCACATGACCCCATATGGACCGCCGGGTTCAGGTTCTCTGTTCACAATTACAAACTCTCCAATTGGGGTCTGCGTCAGCATTTTTCCCACCGCAATGGGATAGACTTTTTGTACAGCACCGTTAGATAAAAGTGTTAAGCTTTTTTTGCCTCTTGAAACTATGATTGTATATGGTATGGAATCCGGTTCAGGCAGTCCTGGTATTATTATTCGCTGGCCGGGATAAATCAGTCCGGGATTTACAATGGCAGGGTTTGCCGCCAATAGCTCGCTTAATGGGCGGCGGTAATTTTGGGCAATGACAGACATTGTTTCACCGGGCTTTACAATATGGTAAATAGCAGCCACCTCTTTCTGAAAAGGTTTATTTAAATATATGCCTGAGAAAATCATCTTGTAACTTATTGCTTAAATAATGTCCTGAATGCAGCAAAAAAGGGAAAGCTGCAATGATTTGCTTTCCCTTTACTTGCCGCTGTCTGATTGCAGCGTAAACACCGTCAGTTCAGGTCTGGATAAAAAGCGGAAGGGCAGCCGGGTTGTCCCAAGCCCTCTGTTTACATAAAGAGTTAAAGGATTTTGACTGCCAATTTCATAGAAGCCTTCATGGTATCTTTCAGCATGAGGAGGTTTAACTAAGGCTCCAAAGAACGGAAGTTTTATTTGGCCGCCATGACTATGGCCGCTCAACTGCAGATTTATGCTGAAGGCTGAGGCTGCATCTGCTAAGTCCGGTGCGTGTGACAATAAAATGTTATATGATGCCTTGTCCATATTTTCGCTGGCCAGCTTTATGTCCGGCCTTCCGAGCATGGCATCGTCAATGCCGATAATCCCGATGCTGCTTCCGGAAAGTTCGAGTTTGCGATTTTCATTCAGCAAAAGAGTAAAGCCTGAATCTTGCATAATAGATTTATAGATATCTGAACCATAGCCCCCGTGATCATGATTCCCATAAATAGCAAACCTGCCGAGCGGTGCTTGAATTTTTTTCAGGAGCGGTGCTATTTGGTCTGCTTTTTGATATTTATTGGGTTCATCCATCAGGTCACCTGTAAAGAAAACAATATCAGGCTTCAGGCTGTTTATCTTTTCAATCAATTCTTCCAGCTGTTTCAGGTCATAATGAAAGCCTAGATGGGTGTCGCTGAATTGGATGATTTTTTTATTATCGAACGCTTGAGGAATTGCGCTGTCAGAGATTTTGTAGTTTGTGATTTCCAGGAGCCGGGGCTCAATATCCCGTGCATAATAATAGCCGCCTGCACTAATACCAAACATAGCAGCAAAAAAGCCGAGAGCTCTTTTTAAAAAAGATCTTCTGGACACTTTTTCCGGCATTGGGCATACCAACCTATCTTTTAATAATTTTTTCTGGAGTCAGCATGAGAAGAGAGATATAGCCTTCTCATTACAGTATTTTAATACTATCAAACTATCCTATTAAAAAGAAGAATTAACTATGCTTGTTTTTTATCCTTCATTTTCCTTAAATTAATTTATATATTTGTAATTAATAGTTCGAAAATTCTCTATTTAATGGTAAAATGTAAATGAATGATCATTCATTTTTTGAGAGGGGAATTAGAATGAAGAATAAAACAGTCATTGTTACCGGCGGTTCCAGCGGCATGGGGAAGTATATGGCAAAGAGGTTTGCTGAAGCCGGAGCCAATGTGGTGATAACAGGAAGAAACCTGGAACGCCTCGAGACAGCCAAAGCTGAAATTGAAACATCTAAAGGACAAGTTTTGACCATTCAAATGGATGTCCGTGAGATTGAACATGTTAAAAATATGCTTAATGAAACACTGAGTACATTTGGGCAAGTTGATTTCCTTGTTAATAATGCTGCAGGAAATTTTATATGCCCTGCAGAGCAGCTGAGTGCTAATGGATGGAATTCTGTTATTAATATTGTCCTGAATGGAACCTTTTATTGTTCGAGCGAAGTAGGTAAATACTGGATTGAAAAGGGGATTAAGGGAAGCATAATCAATATGGTGGCTACATATGCATGGGACGCCGGAGCGGGAGTCATACACTCGGCTGCCGCAAAAGCAGGGGTATTATCCATGACAAGAACATTGGCTGTCGAATGGGGAAGAAAATACGGTATCAGGGTAAATGCTATAGCTCCAGGCCCGATTGAAAGGACAGGAGGGGCTGACAGGCTGTGGGAATCGGAGGAAGCTGCAAAAAGGACCCTTCAAAGTGTACCGCTTGGCAGGCTCGGAAAGCCTGAGGAAATTGCAGAATTGGCCTTCTTTCTTTTCTCAGAGCATGCAGGTTATATTAATGGGGAGTGCATCACAATGGATGGCGGCCAGTGGCTGAACCAGTTTCCGTTTTAATGCATGAAAAAGCCGGCTGAATGGTTTTCAGCCGGCTGACATAAACTATTGATAGCTTACAGCTCTCGACTGCAATGCTTTCCATGATGAGATAAATCGTTCTTTTGAAACCTTCACCTGTTTTTTTCCTGAGAGTGGGTCGTTAAGAAATACAAACTGATCATCATACCCTGCCAATACGACTGCATGAAGATCCAATGGAGTTTTAATGGTTTTGCCGGAGTGAGTCCAGGATTCCCAGCGGTCAGGAAGCCTGTAATCTCCTGTCGTCCAGACGACAGCAGGATATCCTTTGGAAACATGCATGAGAACTGCATTAAAATCCCGGCCGGTTAAATTAACGGCTCTTCCAGGCAGGTATTTATTCACCAATTCTTCAATTGGTTTATCAAAAACTGCATATCCGGCATTTCTCCCTGTCATATCTCCCACAAATCCTTCTGCAGGATTACCCCATTTTAAAATATCACCTTTTGAGCGAATCAGCGGATCATTATCTTTTTTTACTTCATTGTACAATTCCATTTTCCCGACTTGGACACCTGCATGCTGCAGAACCATTGTCAGGCTGGTTACTTCACATCCATACTTCAATTCCGGATTTTGTCTGATTAGTGGAACATCAATGATGATAGATGGTTTTTTAACAGCCTCAGCGGCTTCCATAAATCGGGCTTTCTGCTGGTCCTTCTTTGCATTGACTGGTATTTGGGCAGTCAGCTCTTTTGAATCCATGTCAGTCTCTTGTACAGGACTGGCCGGTTCTGAATGTCCGCAGCCAAGCAAAGGAATAAGAAGGGATATAAATAGGAAGTTCCTCATGAAATACCCTCTTTCTTTTGATGTCCTGATATTAGCTTGTGGAAAATAACACGGCAATATGATGCAAAACTTTTGCCAAACAATGATGTTTCATCAAGAAGTGGAAGCTATATTTTGAATAGTAAAAGTTTTAAGCGAATATGGTATAATAACTCATTAATCGCAGTTTCAATTTATATACATAGGGAGGCTAGGACATGGATGCATTGGATATCCTTACAGATTTGGATAATGTATTTCCTTATTTCCAGCCCATATTCAGTGCAGATGAGCATCGTGTCATTGGTTATGAGGTATTAGGACGATATAAAGGTTCGGATGGGGTTGTCAGTCTGGGGCCATTCTTCCAGGATGAGAATATTCCTGAAGAATTCCGGATTGAGGTAGATTATGAAGTATTAAAGAAAGCTTTAGGCAAGGCGCAGCATCTTGATAAAGATATTCTGATTTTTATAAATAGAGATGCTGACTTGCTCATGTATAATGATGGGGAACAATTTTTAAATACCCTCCAGGAATATGAAAAAAAAGGCATAAGCCTTGACCGGATTGTATTGGAAATTACCGAAAGGAATTACAAAGGCGATTTTGACCATCTGGATCATCTTTTAAATTATTACAGGACATATGGAATCAAGTTAGCAATAGATAAACTTGGAAATGAAAGCAGTCATCTCGATCGGATTGGACAATTGGCTCCTGACATTTTAAAGGTGGATCTGGAGTCCATGAAAACAAATGCATCTGCTTATAATTTTAATGATATCCTCTATTCTTTATCCATGCTTGCCAGAAAAATTGGAGCGAGCTTGCTTTTTGAAAATATTGAAATGGTTTACCAGCTTCAGTATGCATGGAAAAATGGAGGCCGTTACTATCAGGGATATTATTTGCAAAAACCTGCAGAAAGTTTTCCGGACAGAGATATTTTAAAGGAAAAATTACGAAATGAATGCCACAGGTTTATGGTTCATGAAAAGAAAAAACTGGAGTCATTGTATCAGGTTTCACTTGAGTTCAATGACAAGCTGATTGATTTTGTAAATAAAAATAAAAAGGTTTCAGTATATGAAGAAACTTTGGAGCAGATCGCCCTCCTTTTGGACGGGGCAGCATTTCGCCTGTATATCTGCGATGAAGATGGATTTCAGAAATCTGCGAATTACTTCAAACAGGATGGAGGATGGCTAACCCAAAATGAATACCTTCATAAAAATTGGAGCTGGCGGCCGTATTTCCTTGAAAATATAATGAAAATGCGAATAAATAAGAAGGGAATTCTCTCTGATTTATATGCCGATATTGAGACAGGTGAAACCATAAGGACGTTTTCCTTCCCGCTTAATTTCAGTGATTATTTATTTGTGGATTTATCATACGAATTTTTATACGAGCATGATGGATTATTATAAGATGAATTTTAAGTATAATAACTCTTGATTTGAGGGAATGTAAGTGTAGAACTTTCCTCAAGGAGAGATTAATCATGAGCATGTACACATTGATCATACTACTGATCGGAATTGGGATAATTGTTTATTCCTTAGTTTACACTTTGTTTATTGGAAAAGAAAGAAAGGCAGTAAAGGGCGATATCGATGCAGAACTGCCGGATAATGTTCAAAAGCATGCATATATCAGGAATCCAATTTTTTTGACATATGCCATTTGCTTTGGAATCCTTCTTGTCATGATTACTTATTTTGCACTTACATGGACTTGGTAAAGGCCCTCCACTGGAGGGTCTTTTTTTGACGTTAATAATGGACTTGATTAATTTACAATATTTACATCTAATTATATATGTGGTTTTCCGTCTGCTGCGTTAATTCTTTGTCAATACGGGTAAATTCTTAACAACAAAAGAATTTTCCTGTCAAAACGTAAGAGAATTTCGGGAACGAAAGCAAGCATCAGGAGATTTATTTGCTGGTAAAATTGAGGGTACAAACTAAGTGATGGATAAAGAAAGGGAGAGTGGAATGTACAAGCACATAACAGGAATTATTATCACAATTGCAGTCATGATCGCAGCGATTCCTTCTCATACTTATGCTGAAAGTAATTCTAATAAAGAAGAAGTATATGACTTCCTGCAGAATGCCTTTCAGGCACAGGTTGAGCTTAGCGGGGAAGAGCGAAGCATGAACGAAGTCGATGAATTGCTTGACCCATATTTTTCTGAAGAAACTAAAAATCAGTTTCTGAAAGAAAACCTTGTTTCCGAAAATGGCAAATACTTTACCCTTGGAGGAGATGCAGCCGCATATTACATTCCGTTTTTCACATATTCCGATAATACCAAAATTGTTGAAGAAAACGGTAAAGTTTATGTGTATGAATATTTTCCGGAAAACCATGAAGGACCTGTAGGTTATGACAGCCACTATGAGGGAATCTTGCTGGCAGAACAAGGAGGGAAAATGAAAGTCGCCAAATTCCTGGGTGAAAATATTCCCGGGAAAATATTAAACAAAGCTGAGGGCGGGCAAGAAACGGCAAAACAAACCTCTTTTAAAGCACTTGAAACAACAAATTGGCTAAACAATCCTTCCTATCAATTCGGATTCCTGTTAAATCCATTTGAAGCCATGTTTCGTTCAGGAAGCCTGCTCTTAACGGATAATGGAGGTATAATTGGTTTATTTGAACAGCAGGAGCTGAACGGACAGCTGGCAGCCAATTAAAAGAGCTTAAAAGCTTAAAGGGCTTTTAAGCTCTTTTTTTATTCCATTCCAAGAGCTGCTCTTAGTTTTTCCAGGTCAAATCCCCTAATGACGGTGTCCCCGATGACCACCGTTGGAGTGGAAAAGGAGCTAAATTTCTTTGTCAGCTCTTTATGTGCAGCGGCATCTTGTTTTATGTCTTTAATTGTATAGGCATATCCATTCTCATTCAAAAACATCTTCGTAATTTCACAGGGCGGGCAATCCGGCTGTGTATATAAAACAATCTCTTTCAATGTTAGCATCCTCCCGGCCTTTTGTTACTCTATCATAAAGCAGGAAGTTCAAGCAGGCAATCAGTTTGCTTTATACAGGTAATCAATCAAGCCCATCGAGCAGACAGCGATATCGACAGAAAGAATCTCGTATACAGGATGGTCAGATGGGATGCCTCTGCTATTTAGATAAGCTTTAACTTTCTCTTCGAGGATGGCTTGTGCTGCCTGTGACTTCTGATCTATAGAGCCCCCGCCAGAAAAGGCAGTTTCCCCTGCATTCATGAATATCTTAAGCCAATCTTTTATTTGCCTGTAGACTTCTTTAGGGGTTGAACTCATGCCGTAATGGCCAAAGAAAATAAATTCAAGGTTCATTTTTTCGTACATGTCAATTGATTCGAGCATTTTGCCTGGACTGAATTGGTTTGGTGAAGTTGAGGGCAGATACATTTCAATCCCAAGTTCTTTTAACTGCGGATAAAATACACCAGCAGTATCTCCTGTAAACATCCCATTTAATGCAGGGTGAAAGATACTGAAGTGGTGATTGGCGTGTCCGGGCGAATGATAAAATTTCAGTGTGCAATTTGGACCTATTTCAAGCTCGTCTTCATGCTCTTTTGTGATAATCTTATCCTCCGGTACAGGCAATATTGGATTAAACAATCCATCGAATTGATCTCCATAAACAGCTTTTGCACCGGTAATTAAGCGTGAAGGGTCTGCTAAGTGCCTTGCGCCTTTCGGATGGACAATAACCTTTGCGTTTGGACAGTGGGTTAATAATAAGCCGGCGCCGCCTGCATGATCAAGATGAATATGGGTCACGATGATATATTCAACTTCCTCCGGTTTAAAATGAAGCTGGTTAAGTCCTTCCAATATGTAGGGGACGGAGGGGCTGGCCGAGGTTTCAATCAAAGTCAGCTTTTGTTCTGTTAAGACATATGTACCGGTACGTTTTTCCAATGAAAGGTCAAAATCATCAATTAAATATAGGTTTTCCGCCAATTTTTCAGGTTTTGCCAAAAAAAATCACGTCCTTTATAAAGCTTTTGCTTGTACAAACACCTGACAATATTTTATTCTGTTAATATTGGTATGTAAAGCATTGAGCTTGAATATTCTGAATTTATTTCTTAAGGATAGAAACATGCCAAAAGAGAAACCTAAATGTGAATTATGGGTTTTGTTTTGGAAAGGAGAGAGAGCATGTCACAGCTTCAAGGTATATTAACACGCTTAAAGAGCTTACAGGAACAAGCAACAGGCGGAGAGCCAATGCAAAGATTTTTTGAGGTGAATGGTGAAAGGAAATGCCAGGTAACTTTTCATCCTAAAAATGAAACATTTGAACTGGAAGTATATAACGATAAAGAAAAGCCAAAAAGATATCAATTTGACAACATTGATATGATCACAATCGAAATTTTCGATTTGATTCAATAATCCAACACATACATAAGGGGCCTTTCGAGGGGCCTCTTTTCTTATAGGCTTTTGAAAATTATTTTTCCCGGAGGTGTATTATGGACTATCTGCTCACAATTTTGCTGTTCTTCACAGTTCTTCTTTTGCTTGCAGATTTAATCAATACAAAAAAAGAAGTAATCCGGATAAGGAAAACACTTGAAGAAATGAAAGAAATTTTAAAAGATAATCGGGACTTGAAAAAATAGACCCTGAGAACAATAAGCAGTATAAGATCCTACAATCCGAGGTGAAGCAGAATGATGCCAACTGTAACATGTCCGAGCTGTAAAACCGAAAAAGAGATCGATGCTGTTTTAACTGCACAATCCAATCAAAATGTTATTTTTCACTGTCCTGACTGCGGCTATGAAGTTAGAGACATTCAAACCAGCAAAGGTTAATAGGCGCAAATTACCGGAGACTATGATAAAATGGATGAGAAGCATAATTAATTTTTGAGGAGTTTTTGGTGATGATCAGTCTCCATAGCGAGGAATTTTTAGAATTTAACATTAGTGATTTCATGATTCCTTCTGAACGGGTAGCACATGTCCAGGTTGGCAATAACCTTGAGCATGCCCTCTTAGTACTAACTAAAAGCGGTTATACAGCAATACCTGTACTGGACCCGCAATATAAGCTGCAGGGCTTAATCAGCACACCTATTATCATGGATTCCATTCTCGGTCTAGAGCGGATTGAATTTGAGCAGCTGGAGAAAAAAAGGGTTGAAGAGGCTATGAACAGAAATATCCCCCGGCTTGATGCTGAATCTTCTATACAGCAATCGATCGCTCTCTTAGTTGACCATCCATTTATATGTGTTGAAAACAAGGAAGGCTACTTTGAGGGAATACTGACTCGCAGAACAGTATTAGATCAATTAAATAAACATATCAGACGATTAAATAAACGTTAAACATCACAGCTCCCCGAAGTGGGAGCTTGCTTTATTTTCAATGATGAGAGTCCATATGCTTTTAGTGCCTTCATTTGCAGGCGTTAATTTTGTTTTTAATCTTGGAGGGGAAATGCTTGAGTCAGACTTTACATAAAAAAATGCCTGAAGGAAAGAGGAAGGTTACGAAAAAACCTTTTGTGCTGGCTTCAGTAATGCTTGCCATGTTTATGGGGGCTATCGAGGCAACCATTGTATCAACTGCAATGCCTGCCATTGTTGGAGATTTAGGCGGATTTGCTTTATATAGCTGGGTGTTTTCAGCTTACCTGTTAATGAATGCTGTGACTGTTTTGATTTACGGCAAGCTATCAGACTTATTTGGGCGGAAGCCCGTTTTGACGTTCGGAATTATCATCTTTTTAATTGGTTCCATTTTATGCGGTTTTGCGGAATCGATGACAGCACTGATCATTTTCAGATTAATTCAGGGATTCGGTGCCGGAGCCGTAATGCCGATTGCAACAACCATTGTCGGGGATATTTATACTAAAGAGGAAAGGGCGCAGGTGCAGGGTTATTTATCAAGCGTTTGGGGAATTTCAGCTATCATGGGCCCGGCAATAGGCGGGCTTCTGGTTGAATTTGTCAGCTGGCGATATGTTTTTTGGGTTAACATACCGCTTGGCATCATGGCGATTGCAGGCTTGTGGCTCTTCCTCCATGAAAATGTGGAAAAGAAAAAGCATCAGATCGATTATGCAGGAGCTGTGCTATTAACTGTTTCCATTTCATCTCTCATGTTTGTGCTTGTGGAGGGAGGAACAAATTGGGCATGGAATTCCATTGAAGCAATCAGCCTTTTAGGGGTCAGTGTAATTGCTTTTATTTTATTTATCCTGCAGGAACAAAAAGCTGTGGAACCAATGATGCCTTTTAATATTTGGAAGGACAAGCCGATATTAATTGCCAATTTGGCTTCCTTAACAACCGGTGTCATGCTGATAGGGATTTCCAGTTTTCTTCCTGCATTTGTACAGGGTGTCATGGAAAGATCTCCGATAGTAGCCGGCTTTACACTTACCACGATGTCGATTGGATGGCCGATTGCTTCTGCAGCGGCAGGCAAGCTGCTTTTAAAAATTGGTTTTAGAAGTACATCTGTCATAGGCGGAGTGTTTTTGATAGCGGGGAGTATTATGTTTGTTACCCTCACTCCTGAAGCGGGACCCGTATGGGCTGCAGCGGGGAGCTTTCTGGTGGGGGCAGGCATGGGCTTGACCACTACAGCTTTTATTGTATCCATTCAGAGTACAGTGGAGTGGAATCAAAGGGGCATTGCCACTGCTGCCAATATGTTTATGAGAAATCTGGGCAACACCATTGGAGCAGCCTTGCTGGGCGGAATTTTGAACAGTCAGATCAAATCATATATACAGAAGAATGGTGAAGGCATAGACGCCAGCTTGTCGTTAGATTCAGCAAATGTATTATTAAATGAAGATGCGAGAAACAGCATGGATGCGGGAATAAAGGAAATTCTGCAAAATGGCCTTACCGTTTCGCTTCATTCGGTTTATTATGCAGTGCTGTTATTTGCAGTGATAAGCTTCTTATTGGTCATTGCACTGCCGAAGCATGAAAAGGAAATCGCCGATTAGGCGCCTGTAAATCTCTGCATTTATCGTGCAGAGATTTTTTATGTTACACTTCTGGAACTTTATCTCCCAAACCATTATCGATGATAAAGAAATTCAAAAGTAATTAAGATATACTATAAGAAAAAGTTATGAAGGGAAGATGTTTATGTCTTCACTTACAGAATTTCATCTATTATCGGTACTGGCACAGGAAATGAATATGAGAAAAGCGGCTGAGCGTTTATTTGTATCGCAGCCGGCGCTTTCACAGCGCCTTGTGAATATTGAAAAAGAATGGGGCAACAAGCTATTCCTCCGCTCCCAAAAGGGATTGTCTCTGACACCGGCTGGAGAAATTGTTATTCAATTTGTAAATGAAGTTCTGGCCAAGGAAGAAAAAGTGAGGGAGTCAATTACTGCCCTTAATTCGGAGGTTCATGGAACTTTAAAAATTGCAGTTGCTTCAATTGTTGGACAGAATTGGCTGCCGCAGGTTCTTAAAAAGTTTGTCAGCCGCTATCCCCAGGCAAAAATATCTCTGATTACCGGCTGGAGCAGTGAAATATTAAAATCTCTTTATGATGATCAGGTTCATATTGGAATTATCAGAGGAACTCCGGATTGGAAGGGGATTAAAATCCCTTTATTTAAGGACAGTCTTTATCTGGTTGATACAGAAATTACAAGGCCGGAGCAGGTTCTTGAAACAGACCGACCCTTTATTCAGTTTAAGAGTGATTCAAACTATTATCAGGAAATTCAGGACTGGTGGCTGCGGCAGTTCAAAACTTCTCCAAAAAGAACAATAGTAGTTGACCAAATTGAAACATGCAAGCAAATGACTTTCAATGGAATAGGGTACGCCATTCTCCCGGCCATTACGCTGAATGGTGCAGAGAAAAATATTTTTAAGATCCCGCTGCTTGACGAGAATAATTTGCCGATTAAGCGTGATACGTGGCTTCTGGGATACGAATCTGCTTTTCAGCTCAAGCAGGTGCAGGCATTTGTTGAGTTAATAAAGGAGCATATTGAAGAAGAAAGACAATGATATACCATTTTCTTTTTCCGCCATTTATTTTTCTTGTTTTCAGCGCTTTTGTTTGTTAAAGTAATGCTAGTTGCAATGTTATACATAGAGGAGGATTTTTATTATGAAAATGATGGATGCCAATGAGATTATTTCTTTTATCCAGAACAGCACAAAATCGACACCTGTAAAGGTTTATATTAAAGGTGATTTAGAAGGAATCGACTTCGGAGCCTCAGCAAAGTCCTTTGTAAATGGAAGCACGGGGGTTGTGTTCGGTGAATGGTCTGAAATTAGCCAGGCGATTGAAGCAAACCAGTCAAAAATTAAAGATTATGTGATTGAAAATGACCGCAGAAACTCAGCGATTCCATTGCTGGATATGAAAAATATTAAAGCGCGCATTGAACCGGGTGCCATCATCCGTGACCAGGTAGAAATCGGTGATAACGCTGTAATCATGATGGGTGCTTCCATAAATATCGGAGCAGTGATCGGTGAAGGCACAATGATTGATATGAATGTTGTCCTTGGCGGAAGAGCTACAGTCGGCAAGAATTGCCATATTGGAGCAGGAACTGTATTGGCAGGCGTTATTGAGCCTCCTTCAGCAAAACCTGTCGTTGTAGAAGATGATGTAGTAATCGGAGCAAATGCGGTGGTTCTCGAAGGTGTAACTGTTGGCAAGGGAGCTGTAGTTGCTGCAGGTGCAATTGTCATTGATGATGTGCCCCCATTTACAGTGGTAGCAGGCACACCAGCTCGTGTGATTAAAGAGATTGATGAAAAGACTAAGTCTAAGACAGAAATTAAGCAGGAACTTCGCCAATTATAATAGTTTAAAAAGCGTGGATCTCGATCCGCGCTTTTTCTAAAGGAATTCATCATTAGGCGAACCCAGGAGAAATATAGCTTGAATGAGACATAAGGGGCACTTTTAACAAGGGGGAGAAAGCTTGGTCACAACTAATCCATTTGTTGCGCTGCGTCGTGAGCTGCACAAAATACCGGAGCTTGGGTTCCGTGAATATAAAACACAGCAGTTTCTATTAAATTATCTGTATAGTCTTCCTCAGGACAACATGGAAATTAAAACTTGGAAAACAGGCATTTTTGTAAAAATCAGCGGTATGGATCCTTCCCGGATGATTGGGTATCGTGCTGATATAGACGGCCTTCCGATTGCAGAGGAGACAGGCCTGCCGTTCAAATCCGAGCATGATGAACAAATGCATGCCTGCGGACATGATTTCCATATGTCGATTGCACTGGGGCTAATAACAAAATTCACAGCTGAACCCATTAACGATGATTTGCTGTTTATTTTTCAGCCGGCTGAAGAAGGGCCTGGGGGAGCAGAACCCATGCTTAGATCTGAAATAATGAAGGACTGGAAGCCGGATATGATATTGGCCCTCCATATTGCTCCGGAATATCCTGTCGGAACAATCGCATTGAGAGAAGGCTTGCTGTTTGCAAATACGTCGGAACTTTTTGTTGATTTAAAAGGAAAAGGGGGACATGCCGCATATCCGCATAATACCAATGATATGGTCGTGGCAGCCTGTACCCTGGTCAGCCAGCTTCAGTCCATCATTTCAAGGAACGTTGATCCCCTGGACAGCGCAGTTGTTACAATCGGAAAAATAACAGGTGGCACTGTTCAAAACATCATAGCTGAAAAAGCAAGGCTTGAAGGTACCATTCGCACACTATCCCCAGAATCAATGAAGAAAGTAAAAAGCAGAATTCAGGCACTTGTCAAAGGAATTGAAGTTGGGTATGAATGTGAAGCTTCAATCGACTATGGAAGCATGTATCATCAGGTTTATAATGAGGAAACCTTAACAAGGGAATTCATGGATTTTGCCCGCACCCATACAGACGTCAATGTGGTTGAATGCCGTGAAGCCATGACGGGTGAGGACTTCGGCTATATGCTTGAAGAAATTCCGGGCTTCATGTTTTGGCTTGGCGTCGATTCAGAATATGGACTGCATCATGCCAGGCTGAATCCAAATGAAAATGCAATCGAAACTGCAATTGAATTGATTGCAGCATATTTAAAGTATAAAGGCTGAAGCACATTTAACTATATAAAAAGCTGATTTCATATGATCCTTTTAGGATCTGCGAAATCAGCTTTTTTGCTTTTGATTTATCGCAGTCTAACGGGCAGTAAGACCCCCATTACAAGATTCAGAGGAGCCAATGGGGGATAAGTGGGG
>NZ_BCUY01000076.1 GCF_001591465.1 Cytobacillus firmus NBRC 15306 | reverse complement strand
AAGGAGTTACATTTTATCAACCACAAATAATTATAACCGAAATTTGAATAAGATTCGATTTTATGGGGCGAGTAGCAAAAAGGAAAGAATTAAGGCCATATTATTAATGTAGATTTACATGGGTGAAAATTGTCCAATTTTTTCATGTGAAAAAGAACACGATATTGAACCGATTTACCAATATTAATCCAATTATTTTATCATAGTAGAAAATAATAATAGTTTTTTTGTCTAAAAGTAAAATTGATCTAATTTTACTAAAAAGCCAATAATAATCGAGTTAGAGTATGAATGTACAATAATCCCACTTATCATAATGTAGGTATGAAGACCTTCAGGCATAAAACGAAGCATGTTCAGTTTAAATGGGGACTGCCTATTTTGGCATTGCTTGAAGCAGGCCTGCTTGTGTACCTGGTTATTCAATTGTCATAAACAGTCAATGCCATCCATAAGCTTTAGGGAACAGCAGGAAAGTCATCGGGGAGAGGTGAAGGCATGAATGAACAATTGACTTTATTGTTTGCTATGGCAGAGACTGCTGGAATTCTTGCTCCCATCGCTTTTATCTTTTTTCATATCATCCGGCAATTTCTGTTCATTCCGGTACCACTTGTCTGCATAACTGGAGGAGTTCTGTTCGGAAGTTTTTTTGGTTCTGTTTTCTCTCTTGCAGGGTTGATGATCAGCAGCATTCTTTTTTATTTTCTAATCACAAAAATGCCGGGGACACATGAAAAGCTTTCTTTATTAAAGAAGCGGTGGTTCGGGGAGTATCGGAATTTAACTGTCGGCCAGGTTGCAGTTTTAAGGCTTATCCCTTTTATTCATTATCATTTATTGAGCTTTTGTCTGATGGAAAGAAATAAGGGATTTAATCAATATCTGAAAAATTCATGGATCACCAATTTGCCGCTGGCTGTTTTTTATACCGTTTTCGGAGAATTCATCAGCAGATTTACTCCTTCAATGATTGTCCTGATTTTGCTGTCACTTTCTGTTTTAGTATTTGTACTGAGGGAGAAGGTGACTGTTATTAAATGGAGAGAATTCTTTAAAGCAGCATAAAAAAACGTTCGGGGCTGCCGAACGCTTTTTAAAGATGATCTTTAATTTCCTCGCCTGGAGAAGCTGTTTTATGCATGAACTCCTTCACAGGACTTTTCCAGTCAATTTTTGCAGTAGGATAAGCCTCGGTTATCTTTCTTTCAATAAAAAGAAAATCTTCCCTTACCATCCCTTTAAGGGCCGATGTATTGTGCGGCCAGATGAAAATGGAGACCACATCAAAAGCATTATCAGTGGTACCCAAATACTTTTCGCCTTCAAATAAAACCCCTTTATACGTAATCAGGAAGTTCTTCCTGACATTTTCCTGGTCATCCCAAAAATAATATCTTTTCTGTTCGTGGGCAAGCTCTAGCTTTCTCTTGGAATTCACCAGATATTTTACCGCGGTGTATATAAGAAAAAGAATCAGAGCAAACAATAGCATGCGCAGGAGCCACATAGTAACCAGCCCTCCATTATTATTTTCCTTTCTATACGGATGAGATTAAAAAAAGTTTCAACATTTTTTCGATTTGTTATAATTTTTCTGATGGGCATTATAATGGAAGTTAATCTTTAATTTCATATAGGATGGTGGAAAATGAATTATCAGCAATTATTTCAAATGCAAAAAGGGCTAGACAGCCATATAGAATCAAATCATGGTTTAGAGGAAGAAGATTTATTTGAGCGTAAGATACTGGCGCTGCTTGTTGAATTGGGAGAGCTTGCTAATGAGACGAGATGCTTTAAGTTCTGGAGCCTTAAGCCTTCCTCCCCTCAGGAAACAGTATTGGAAGAGTTTGTAGACGGTATACATTTTATTTTATCGCTTGGAATTGAATGCGGATTTGACGGGGAAAAGGACTTTGCTGTTGCGTTGGAAAAGGCGGCTTCAGTGAATGGCCAGTTCTTGTCTGTTTATGAAGCTATCGGAAAGTTTCGGTCCAGCCGTTCTTTAATGGATTATAAAGAGCTTATTGCAGCCTACTTACATCTGGGGGAAATGCTTGGATTTAACTCTTCGCATATAGAAAAAGCATATATAGACAAAAATGAAGTAAATTATAAAAGGCAGGCTGAAGGATACTAAATAATTTTTCCGCCTTCAGCCTTAGGGATTATCCGTCTGATAATTCTTTATATTGAATCGGATGTTCGGTATAATATGAGTAAATAAATATTAAGGGAGTCGAAATGATGGCTAAATTAGATGAAACGTTAACGATGCTTAAAGACTTAACAGATGCGAAAGGAATTCCGGGAAATGAGCGCGAACCGCGCGAGGTTATGAAAAAATACATAACAGCATATGCTGATGAAGTCACTGCAGATGGATTGGGAAGCCTGATTGCTAAAAAAACCGGCAAAGAAGGCGGCCCGAAGATCATGGTAGCCGGCCACTTGGATGAAGTGGGATTTATGGTAACAAACATTGATGATAAAGGTTTTATCCGCTTCCAGACAGTTGGCGGCTGGTGGTCGCAGGTTATGCTGGCACAGCGCGTGACAATTGTAACGTCGAAAGGAGATATTACCGGGGTAATTGGTTCAAAACCGCCGCATATCTTGTCCCCGGAGGCGCGCAAAAAGCCTGTTGAAATTAAAGATATGTTTATTGATATTGGTGCTTCAAGCCGTGAAGAAGCGAAAGAGTGGGGAGTAAAACCTGGTGACATGGTGGTTCCATATTTTGAGTTTACGGTTATGAATAATGAAAAGATGCTTTTGGCGAAAGCCTGGGATAACCGCATTGGCTGCGCAATTGCCATAGATGTGCTCAAGCAATTGAAAGATGCTGAACATCCAAATGAAGTTTATGGTGTAGGAACGGTACAGGAAGAGGTTGGTCTTCGCGGAGCCCGTACTTCTGCACAAAAAATCGAGCCGGATATCGCATTTGGTGTAGATGTTGGAATCGCAGGTGACACACCGGGGATTTCTGAAAAAGAAGCCATGAGCAAAATGGGCAAAGGGCCGCAAATCATCCTTTATGATGCATCAATGGTCTCTCACAAAGGCCTGCGTGACCTTGTAACAGACACTGCAGATGAACTGAATATCCCTTATCAATTTGATGCTATCGCTGGCGGAGGAACAGATTCTGGAGCCATTCATGTTACACATAATGGAGTTCCATCCCTTTCAATCACCATTGCAACACGGTATATCCATTCCCATGCAGCAATGCTTCACCGCGATGACTATGAAAATGCAGTAAAGCTGATTGCTGAAGTGATTAAGAAGCTTGACAGGGAAACAGTTGATAAAATTACATTTAAATAAAATGGAAAAAAACTCCGGCTCTTTCCGGAGTTTTTTTCCATTTTATTTAAGACTGCTCTCCAAGGTTTGAAGCATTTCCAGCTTGTCTTCTTCAGAGGAGTTTTTCCAAATTACCTCAAATAATACACCTAAGCCAGGCAGCATTTTTTCTTCCCCATTTTGAATGGCATCTACGATTGTATCTTTCAGTTCATCTTGAGAGTTGCCTGATACATTGTGTAAAATGGCATTGCGCAGGTTTAAATTCACCTTAATGCACTCCTTCCAGATTTAATTCGTTATTATCTTCTCTAATTTTGCTTTTATTATGTATTTCAAATAAGCTATAATGAAAAAACTGTACAAAAAAATTCCGGTTGTACGCTATTTTCTTTAAAAGGAGAGACCGTGTTGAAGCATATACAATCTGCAAAAAACCCAAAAGTTAAAGAATGGAAAAAACTTCTGGCCAGAAAAGAGCGTGACAAAACAGGAACGTTTTTAGTTGAAGGTTTTCATCTGGTGGAAGAAGCACTTAAAGCCAATCAAATAGAAGAAATAATTATTGGTGAAAATAAAGACATGCCTCCTGGATGGGACTATGGAGACATCCCTGTAACGATGGTTACAGATGAAATCATCGGGCTGCTGGCGGATACCGAAACACCACAGGGAATTTTTGCTGTCTGCAGTCAGGAGCCATCCTCTGATGAAGTAAAAGGAAAACGGTTTTTATTAATTGATGCCGTCCAGGATCCCGGCAATCTGGGTACGATGATCAGGACCGCTGATGCGGCAGGAATCGATGCTGTTATTGTGGGTGAAGGCAGTGTTGACGCATATAACCCGAAGGTGCTCCGCTCTGCACAGGGCAGCCACTTTCATTTGCCTGTTTTAAGAGGAAATCTTTCTGACTGGATCGTCAGACTGAAAGAAAGTAATGTACCAGTCTATGGAACCGCTTTGGAAAATGCCCGGGAATACACCAAATATGAGTCCTCTGATTCCTTCGCACTGCTCGTTGGAAATGAAGGGAACGGGGTGAATAAAGAGCTCCTGGCTAATACAGCAGCAAACCTTTATATTCCGATATTCGGGAAAAGCGAATCACTTAATGTGGCGGTGGCAGCCGGAATTCTTCTTTATCATCTAAGAAAATAGAAAATGGGCGGCAATTTTATGAAAACCGTTTGAAACAGCCTCAAGAATGTAATATAATTAACAGCAAAATTATAATAACAAAACGATGACGGAGATCAGTACCTTGCAGTCAGCCTTTTCAGGGAGAAAATGCCTTAGACTGAAAGCATTTTTACAGGAAATGCAAGAGAAGTTTCACCTCCTGAGTTGGCATCGGGACCATTGAAAAGAAATGTTGACGCTCTGCTGAGCGAGCCAATTACGCTTTTCGATGTAAAGATGTACCGGCATAAGCCGTTATCCCAATGAAGTGAACACGTGCATGAAGTACATATATGTGTTAAAAAGGGTGGTACCGCGAAACCTCGTCCCTTTATGGGGATAGAGGTTTTTTATTTTGGCCAAAAAAGTATAAGAATTAATTTCAAGGAGGATTTTTAGATGCAAGAGCGTTTAAAGGAACTGCAAACTGAAGCGTTAGAAAAGATCAGCACAGCCGCTGATTTGAAAGAGCTAAATGATATCCGTGTATCCTATTTAGGCAAAAAAGGCCCGATTACTGAAGTGCTTAAAGGAATGGGGAAATTGTCTGCTGAAGAGCGTCCAAAAATGGGGGCCCTTGCGAATGAAGTGCGGGACAGAATTGCTGCCGGAATTGAGGAAAAGCAAAAGCATCTGGAGGAAGCGGCTGTTCAGGAAAAACTGGCTGCAGAAAAAATTGATGTCACTCTTCCAGGAAGACCTGTTAAAACAGGAAACCACCATCCGCTGACGCGGATTATTGAAGAAATTGAAGATTTGTTCATTGGGATGGGTTATACAGTAGCTGAAGGACCTGAAGTTGAAAAAGATTATTATAATTTTGAAGCATTGAATCTTCCTAAAGGCCATCCTGCCCGGGATATGCAGGATTCCTTCTATATTACAGAAGACATTCTTCTTCGTACCCATACTTCGCCGGTACAGGCAAGAACAATGGAGAAGCATGAAGGCAAGGGACCAGTTAAAATCATCTGTCCGGGTAAAGTGTATCGCCGTGATAATGACGATGCTACACACTCCCACCAGTTCATGCAAATAGAGGGACTTGTTGTAGATGAAAACATCCGAATGACTGATTTAAAAGGAACATTGGAGATCTTTGCAAAGAAAATGTTCGGGGATGATCGGGAAATCCGTCTTCGCCCAAGTTTCTTCCCGTTTACAGAGCCATCTGTGGAAATGGATATTTCCTGTAAGATCTGCGGCGGAAAAGGCTGCAGCGTATGTAAAGGCACTGGCTGGATTGAAATTCTTGGCGCTGGAATGGTTCATCCCAATGTTCTCGAGATGGCAGGCTTCGACTCTAAGAAATACACAGGCTTTGCATTCGGAATGGGACCTGAGCGAATTGCCATGCTGAAGTATGGTGTAGACGATATTCGTCACTTCTATACAAATGATGTGCGTTTCTTGAAGCAATTTTCAATTCATGAATAATTTGAAAGCCCGGAGCTAGGGAATAACCAAGGAGGATTACAAATGTTCGTTTCATATAAATGGCTGCAGGAATATGTTGATTTATCAGGCGTTACACCTGCAGAGCTTGCAGGAAAGATTACTAAAAGCGGTATTGAAGTTGAAGGCGTAGAGGTTTTGAATGAAGGCATCAAAGGTGTTGTAGTAGGGCATGTCCTTGAAAGGGAACAGCACCCAAATGCTGATAAATTGAATAAATGTTTAGTCGATACAGGGGCTGGTGAGCCTGTACAAATCATATGCGGTGCCCCAAATGTGGATAAGGGACAGAAAGTAGCCGTGGCTACAGTAGGTGCTGTGCTTCCAGGAAATTTTAAAATAAAGCGTGCCAAGCTTCGCGGCGAGGAATCGAATGGAATGATTTGTTCGCTTCAAGAGCTCGGCATTGAAAGCAAACTGATTGCAAAGGAATACTCTGAAGGCATTTATGTTTTCCCTAATGATACAGAGGTTGGCCAGGATGCCCTTGAGCAGCTTAATCGTGATGACCAGATTCTGGAGCTTGGATTGACACCGAACCGTTCTGACTGCTTAAGCATGCTGGGTGTTGCTTATGAAGTGGCAGCTATTTTAGGAAGAGAAGTAAAGCTTCCTGAGCCGCTGGTTGAGACCACTTCTGAGATTGCTTCTGATTTCATTGAAGTTCAGGTGGACGCAAAAGAAGATAATCCTCTTTACGTTGCGAAGGTTGTAAAAAATGTAAAGGTTGGCCCGTCTCCTGTATGGATGCAGGCGCGTTTAATGGCAGCAGGCATCCGTCCTCACAATAACGTGGTGGATATTACAAACTACATTTTGCTTGAATACGGCCAGCCGCTTCATGCTTTCGATTATGACCGTCTGGGATCGAAGCAAATCCTTGTACGCAGAGCAAATGATGGCGAAGTGATTGTCACTCTTGATGATGCAAAGCGTGAGTTAACATCAGAACATCTTTTAATAACAAATGGGACAGAGCCAATTGCACTTGCGGGTGTCATGGGCGGGGCAAATTCTGAAGTGCAGCCAGACACTAAAAATGTGATTATCGAATCAGCTTATTTTAAAGGTGCAACCGTAAGAAAAGCTTCAAAAGATCATGGCTTAAGAAGTGAAGCAAGTGCCCGTTTTGAAAAAGGTGTGGATCCAAACAGGGTTAGAGCTGCTGCAGAAAGAGCTGTTCAACTGCTTGCACAATATGCAGGCGGGGAAGTGCTTGAAGGATCTGTAGAAGCAGATGCACTGCAAGTGGAGCCTGCGGTGGTGTCTGTAACGCTTGAAAAAATAAATCGCGTTTTAGGCACGGAATTAACCATGAAGGAAGTAGAGGCTATTTTTGCCCGCCTTCAATTTGAAACAAATACTGATAATGATACGATTACTGTTACAGTTCCAACTCGCAGAGGCGACATCACGATTGAAGAAGACCTGATTGAAGAAGTTGGCCGTTTATTTGGCTACGATAACCTGGCATCGACTTTGCCGGTTGGTTCGTCTACACCAGGGCATCTTTCCCAATACCAGAACAAACGCAGATTGGTCCGACGCTATCTTGAAGGCGCGGGACTGTATCAGGCAGTAACTTATTCATTAACAAATGAAGCAAAAGCGACTCAATATGCACTGGAAGAACGCAAGCCTGTGCAGCTGGCAATGCCTATGAGTGAGGATCGCAGCCTGCTTCGGCTAAGTATTGTTCCGCAGCTTCTGGAGGTATTAAAATATAATTCGGCACGCCAGAACGACAGCCTGGCTGTTTATGAAACAGGAGCAGTGTTCCTCTCCAATGGAGAAGAGGAACTGCCTGAAGAGCGTGAGCATCTTGCCGGTGCGGTTACGGGCCTATGGCACAGCCATCCATGGCAGGGAGAAAAAAAGCCGGTTGATTTCTACGTTGTAAAAGGTATCCTTGAAGGGTTATTTGAAAAGCTGGGGCTTACTGACAAGATTGAATTCCGTCAAGCGCAAAAGGATGGAATGCATCCTGGCAGAACAGCAGAAGTATTGCTTTCCGGAAATTCAGTTGGGTTTGCCGGCCAAATCCATCCGACTGTCGAAAAAGAGCTAGATTTGAAAGAAACATATACATTTGAGCTTTCATTAAAAGCGGTTCTGGAAGAAGAAGTTTCACCTTTGCAGTATGAATCTATTCCGCGTTTCCCTTCAATCACAAGGGACATTGCACTTGTAGCAGATCAGGGAACAGCAGCGGGCGAGCTTAAAGGCATCATTAAAGAAGCTGGCGGCAAATTATTGAAAGACGTGCATGTTTTTGACTTGTACGAAGGCGAACGGATGGAGCCAGGCAAAAAATCGCTTGCTTTCTCCCTTAAATACTTCGACCCAGAACGTACTCTAACGGATGAAGATGTTACAAAAGCGCATGACAAAGTATTGGAAGCTGTGAAGGAAAAAGCCGGAGCAGTATTGAGAGGATAAAATGAGGAAGGCAGCCCGGGGGCTGCCTTTTCTGTGTTTGGCCGTTAAAGGGGTCCTACCAACAAAAAGCGCAAAACATACGCTAAGCAAATTTCGACATGAAGAAAGCCGATTTTTCCTACGCTAAGGAATCATCGGCTTTTCTATTGGAAAAGAATTATTAACTAATATTAGTATTTAGGTAAACTTCGCCTAAGCAAGGGTATAGATAATTTAAATAAATTGATCAGTTAAAGAAATACTTTTTAATATTATTAAAATAATTGTCAAATTCCGTCTGGTTTATAGTATAAATGTTAAATCCGTTTTCCTTTCTTTCAATTACTAAATTATTCTGTTTGAGTAGGCTAAGATGTCTCGATACTGTAGCTGTGGTAATATTCAATTCATTCGCAATTTCCTGAGATTTAATTTTGGAGTTGCTAGAAATTAAAGAAAGTATTTTTAATCTTCCTAGCTCTGAAAGTGATTTTCCAATTTCAGATAAGCTTTCTAAAGACTTTTCTTCTTCTAATTTTTGTTTAATCAACTCATTATTTATTTCTTTACTTAAATATATTGATGCGTCGTATACTATATTTAATTCACCTAAACCCCAAATTACTATAAATTTTGGAGAAACATATAAAGAAGGGTAAAAACGAATCAATTTAGTTTCTCTAGTTGGAAATTGCTCAGGTATTTCATATCCTGTTAGTAATTTAGAGACAACCTTATCAAAACCATTCGACAATAAGTCTACATCGAGTGAATTATTACTTTGTTCCCATTTATCTTCTAAATCTAATTCTTTCCGTTTAAAAAGGTTCTCGTAGAAATCAGTCCAAAGTTGGATCAATTCATTATAGTAGGAGTTAAAACTTTCAATAAATTCTAGTTGTTCTTCATTGATAATACCATTTAACTGTTCAATTCTATTTTTAATTTCTTCTCTTGGTGAATTTGAGTTTTCTAAAATATTTTTAATTTCAAAAGCCTCAATATATCTTCCTAGTAGATAATATAAAAATTCTTCTTTCTCCAAATTATTCAAGTGTTTAATAAAATTTGGAAAAGTATGATCTTCCTTCATCCCTAAGATACATTCAGCTAACTGGGCACCATATTCAAAATTCCCATAAAACTTACTCAAAGTTTTATAATTCTTTTTGTAAAAAGTTTTTAAATCTTCATCATTATCACCTTTATTTAAGTAACAACTTCTTAGACAAGCCATCATTTCAAATAAAGGGGAAATCTTACATTCCACCGTACAATTGCTATTAATAGTTGCTATGGTAAAAACAGCCATAAAATCACTAACTTTCATTAATATATTTTAATAAGTAAATTTTTTATAAAGGAATTAAATGATTGTTTATTTGATTCTCTTGAATTTGAACTTACAATGATATGTCCTGCACGACTATAAGAATCAGCCGTCTCCTTTACTTTTTCACCAATATTATAATATATATCCCATTCTTTGATATTTTCATCACTGATTTTATCTGAAAATCCTTTACTTAATAATATTCCTTCTGCAAATGTTAAAAACTTGATTGAACTATGCTTGACGTGTTTAGTCATTACCAATTCTAAAACAGATGGATCATAATAAGATCTTATACCTATTTCATACTGATCTATACCGGTTGAAAGGGTATGCAAATAGGGGATGTAATCACCACCTGGTCTAGTATGCATTTCAATAATAACTATTTTATTGTTCTTATTATCCCATTTAACTTCAATATGACTAGGGCCATATTCTACTCCTATTAATGTTAGAGATTCCTTTGTTAAGTGTATAATTTGATCATATAAGTCCTGATTTAGGGATGCTGGAACAGAATGTCCAGTTTCAATAAAGTTCGGTTTTCCAGTTGTGTCTTTCTCAGTTATTCCTAATATAAAATGCTTCCCTTTTGAAGAAATTGCTTCAATACTATACTCAGGTCCTTCTATATATGGTTCAACTATCCACTTTGTATCATTGTCTTCCTTATTCTTCAGATGCCATTCTGTCCATTCCTCATGATTTTCAATAAAAGAGACATTTTTACTACCATAACCATCGAGGGGCTTGATAATAAAGGGAGTTTGAATCGGTAATTCCTGATGATGAAAATTACTAATAAGGCCTGCTTTATAGTTTAATTTTAGTATATCACTCTTTAAAAATATTTTTCTCATAAGTGATTTATTTCTAGTGGATTCTATAACTTCAAGGTGATTAGTAGGTAAATTTAGTTTTTCGCTGATAATTGAAGCAGATTTTAACCCTAATTCTGTAAAACTTATTACTAAGTCAATCTTCTTATAAATTTTTAAAATATCATTAACCTTTTGATATATCTCTTCTTCATCCTCTAAACTATTTACAATAATAATACTCTCTGCTTGATCGGTAACTTTAGTAGAGATACCTGTAGATCTAGGACTAATTACTATGACTTTAAAACCAAGATTTTTTCCTGCTAACACTCCAAATTCGCTAGCACCTAATATAATTAAAACTTTATCCATTAGTAACACTCCATTCTAAGCTATTTATAGCCTCTTTAGCAGCTTCTTGGGCCTCTTCTTTTGTATCACCCTTTGTAATAATATAACCTAACCGGTTGTAGCTGCTTTTTATGCCTGTTGAGCTATAAGGTAATTTATTAATACTCATTCTTACATAACCTTTTGTATCTTTAACCTTATCAACTCCATTCACTTCTGTATATTCCCCTAAAGATGTCGGCAGAGCGAACTGAATGGATGCATATTTCTCTTTCTTATCACCAATATTCGGTTTAGTACCTATAGCTTGGAGTACAACATGCTCTACCATGTTTATACCTGTAGCTATCTCTACTAATTCTGGTATACAATCCCCGGCCAATCTGGGGTTTATTTCCACTAAATATAAATTGTTTTCGTTAATAAAAAACTCAATGTGGGAGGCTCCAAAGTTAAGTCCAAATAATTCGAGTAATTTTGATAGATTTTCTTCTAGGTTAGTAAAAGGAAAATCTAAGGGGCCAGTTACATGACCACATTCAACTGAATGCTCACCAAAGGTTTCTTTCTCGGTAATGGAAACAAGCTTCCATTGTAAATCGGTATATATCATTTCAGCAGAATACTCTTTTCCGATTATTAACTCTTCAATAAGCCATTCTTCTGCTAATTGATACCCACGTTCATTTGTTTTTCTTTTAATCTCAGTTGTTAATGAGTTTCTTAATTGTTCTTCATTTTTACAGACCGTTACTCCGTTGCTTCCACTATCATCTACTGGTTTAATTACACATGGGAAATTCAATTTTAATTGGTCAAGGTTTTCTATAGAAGAAACAGCATTGTACTCTGGTTGAGAAATTAAATTAAATTCATTTTTTATAATGTGATCACGCATTTTTCTTTTGTTTCTAACTTTTTCTAAAGAACATGTTTTATGACCAGGCAAATTAAGTTCATTCGCCAATGATGCTGCTGGCAAGAGGTGATAATCATCAAATGCTAAAACTCCTGAAAAACTCAATTGCTTCTCATTAATTACATACTTCATTTGATCAATATCATAAGTATCAATAACTAGAAATTCGTCTGCAATTTTACTCGGATGATCCTCTTGCATAGAATTATACTGACCAAAATCAGATGTCCAAAAATGAACTTTATAACCCTTCTCCTTTGCTATTTTCATAGCTTTTGATCCGGTTCCTGTAGTATTGGTCTCAAGAAATAAAATGTTTTTCATATTTTCTTCTCCTCTAAATATTCTCTAGTCTGTATGAATTTATTATTAGATTTTAAGCTTAAAATATGGATTGTTAATATAAAGGCAGAAAGTACAAATAAAATTAAGAAAGTAAAATCATTAAAATACTGATAAAGATTTAAACCTACAAAACTTCCTAGGGACTCTCCCAATCCCCATACAACTCCAGCAACTCCAAATGCCCATGATGAGCTTAGTTCACCTCTATTAGCTACTAGTTCACTATCAATTGATGGGACCCATATAATTTCACTTATACTAAATATAATTATAGCTATTACGACAAATGGAATTGTTGGGTTAAGCCACAAAACCATAAAAGAAATACCAATTAACACAAATGCAATTGAATACCATAATTCTTTACGAATAAGAGGTTGAAATTTTGGAAAAACACCTTGAATCAGTATTACAGTTATCGCATTTATTGTAAAAAGTAGACCTATTGTTTTCCCAGTAAATTCTTGCGAAAATACAACTGGAAAAGTAGTAAATATTTGTGTATAAAGAAACCAGAAAATAGAAGAAAACAGTGTAAATCTTAAAAAAGTTTTAAATCCTTTATTTTCTTTTCTGTATTTAATAAACTCAAAAATATTTAAACTTTCCTCTGATTTTTTTAATTGTATGTTAGGGAGAAGCAGAGCTATAAATCCAGCAAACACATAATTAAACATACTGATAATTAGTAGATTATTTGGATTCCAATCTAATACTAATCCCCCTAAAAGAGGACCAAGGGATGCTCCAACATTTACAGCAATATTAAGTAACGCATAAGCATTTAGCCTTTTGGATTCTTCAAGCATTGAAATATGCGTTTTTAAGGCAATATTATATAAAGATATAAATATACCTAAAGTAATAACAAATAATAGAAGTATAAAATAGTTAGTGGAATAGGTAATCACTAGAAGTGTTAAGGAAGAACCAAATAAGCCAATAAGTAAACTTTGTTTTAGTCCAAGCTTATTGATAATTCCTCCAACAAAAGCACTTCCTGCCTTGGACATAAAAGTAAATGCTGCAACTATAAAACTAGCCTTACTAATCTCTATATCTTTCACCTCTACCAACCAAAGTGAAAGGAGAGGAATTATTGAAAAAAAACCAATCGAATTAAAAACCCTGATAAAAAAGCTTAATACTCCTTCATTTTTTATTTTATACATAAACAACACTCCTAGAGAGTTTTTTTACAACCGTCTTTATTATTTCTGAAGCTTTATAAATATCCTCCCTAGATATATGCCGATTAATCACTATCCTTACCAAACCAGGTAACCAAGGAAAAAGTAATAATCCGTACTCTTCACATAATCTTAAAAATTCATTTGTGTTGTTAGTTAAGCTATTTATGTTTATAAAGATCATGTTGGTTTCTATGCTTTCAACATTTATTGAAATCTCTGGAATTTCATTTAGTAAAACAGCCATCTCTTTTGTAAGTTGATGATCTTTTTTTATTTTTATAAGGTGATAATCCAATGCGTATTGAGCTGCAGCAGCATACATTCCAATTTGGTGTAATCCCCCTCCAAACTGCTTTCTTAATGCTCTAGCAGACTGTATAAAATCTTCACTCCCCATAAGCATTGAGCCATAAGGTGCACCCAGTCCTTTTGCGAAACAAACACTTAAGGAATCAACATTTCTTGCATATTCCTTTAAAGGAACTCCAGTAGCAATATGGGCATTAAATAACCTTGCTCCATCCATATGGAGTGAGATACCTATTTCTCTTGTGTAGTTGTACAAACTTTTAATGGTTTCAATTGGGAAAGTCTTACCTTGATAATAATTTATTGTATTCTCAATAGTGACTAACTGTGGTTTCGAATATAGAGGCCCTCTCGGCTTTGAATTTATTAATTCCTCGACATCGCCCTTATTAATAATCCCGTCTTTTTTTCTTACACAATTCAATACTGCTCTGCTAAGTATTGCAGTCGAAGCACTTTCATAAAAATTAATATGGTAATTTGCTTCGGTGATAATTTCATTTCCTTCTTCAACCTGGGCTTTTATTGCTATTTGATTAGCCATTGTTCCGCTAGGAACAAACAGTGCCCCTTCTACTTCAAAAAGTTCTTTACAATAGTCTTCTAAATTATTTACACTTTCATCTTCACCGTAGCAATCATCACCTACAATAGCAGTCCTCATTACTTCCCGCATTTCTTCAGATGGTTTTGTTAAAGTATCGCTTCTCATATCAATCATTGTTTTGCACCTCACAGAAGTATAGTTAATATGTAATTACACATTTACACAATTACGCAATTATATTATCATGTAATTAAGAGATAATCAATTCCCTTTTGGAAAATAATTGTTATTAGTGGAAATTACCAATAACTACCAATTAATATTACTGTTCAGATACTCATCAATTAATGAACATGGCATTATAAAATTAGTTTTCTACCTTTCTGTATTCAATAATTGTTCATAAACCCTGTAAATAAATCTATGTTCAGATATTGCCATCCAATTAAGTTATGTTACGATAAAAAGCAGAATAATCAAAAAAGGATGAAATAAATGAAGGTAGGATATGCGCGCGTTTCCACAGGCATTCAAAATTTAGATTTACAACTAGATGCGCTTAAAGAACATGGCTGTGAAGAGATATTTACTGATAAGATCAGTGGTGCTAAAGATAAACGACAGGGATTAGAAGATGCTCTCCGTTTTGTTCGAACTGGTGATACTTTAGTGGTCTGGCGCTTGGATCGATTGGGAAGGAATATGCAACATCTTATTAAGATTGTCAATGATCTCAATGATCAAGGCGTTAGTTTTCATAGCCTGCAAGAAAACATTACGATGGACAAGGCTAGCGCTACGGGACAGCTTATGTTTCATCTCTTTGCGGCTTTTGCCGAATTTGAGCGCAATCTTATTCACGAACGTTCGGCAGCTGGTCGTGCTGCAGCAAGAGCCAGAGGACGATTAGGAGGAAGACCGGAAAAGTTAGATAAGAAAGAATTAGAAATGTTAAAGACACTAGTGGCAAGTGGAACACCTATTACAGATATTGCTCAAATGTGGGGAGTTTCACGAACAACCGTTTATCGATACCTAGAAAAGAAATAAACTAAACTTATGAAGGGACGGGAGGAAATGGCATCAAGGGGAAAGGAACTGCTTACAGCTGATCAAAGAGCAGAATTTGTAAGAATTCCGGCTGATATGACCGAACGGGAACTAGAAACCTACTATACTTTTTCTCAATATGACATGGAGATTATTAAAAGGCATAGAAGAGATCATAATCGTTTGGGATTTGCTGTCCAATTATGTGTACTGCGCTATCCCGGATGGTCTCTCACAGATGTTGAACCTATACCAGATTATGTAATCCAATATATTGCTAAACAAATCAATGCTAATCCTGATTCTTTTTCTTTATATGCCCAACGTGACCCAACCAAGCATGAACATATGGAAGAGATTCGACAGGTATACGGATATCAGAATTTTTCTGTAAGTACATATCGGGAATTAGCTCAGTATCTTTTGAAGCATGCTCTTCAAAATGGTAATTCCATGTATCTGCTTCGAACTGTTCAAGAGGAACTTAGGAATCGAAAAATAATTCTTCCTGGAATGACTACAATAGAGAGGCTCGTGTGGGAAACCCGTCGTAGGGCAGAGGAAAAGATTTTTAAATCCTTAACCACCACTCTTTCATTGTGGCAAAAACATAAATTGGATCAACTTATAGATCCCTTTGTGGAAAGCAGGAAAACCCCATTAGCATGGTTGAGAGAACTTCCCGGCCAATCATCACCTGATGCCTTTCTAAAAGTAATAGAGCGTTTAGAATATATTCGAGAGTTGAAACTGCCATTAAACATAAATGAAGTTCATCCTAATCGATTACTTCAATTATCTCGCATTGGGGCTCGTTATGAACCCCATTCATTTCGTAGATTTAAAGACAATAAGAAATACGCCATTCTTATAGCATATCTAGTAACATTAAGTCAGGATTTAATTGACCAAGCAATTGAAATTCATGATCGGCAAATGATGATTTTACAATCGAAAGGCCGTAAAACCCAAGAGGAAATGCAAAGGGAAAATGGAAAAGCAGTTAATGAAAAAGTTGTTCATTTTGCAGATATTGGGGCTGCACTTATTCAAGCACGAGATGAAGGACTTGATCCATTTAGCACCATTGAAAAGGTAATGCCTTGGGATAAAATCGTTACTTCTGTTGAAGAGGCAAAAAAATTAGCTCGACCAATGGATTATGATTACCTTGATTTGCTAGAGAATCGATTTACTTATCTGAGAAAGTATACCCCTACTCTTCTGAAATCATTAGAGTTTCGTTCTACAAAAGCAGCAGAACCATTATTACGTGCATTAAAAACATTGAACGAAATGAATGAATCTGGAAAAAGAAAAGTACCAGATGAAGCTCCGTTAGATTTCGTTCCAAAACGATGGGAAAAGCATGTATACGATGAAGAAGGAACCATTAATCGGCATTATTATGAAATGGCTGCCCTTACAGAATTAAAAAATCATATTCGTTCAGGAGACGTATCTGTTGTCGGTAGTAGGCTCCATAAAGACTTTGAGGAGTACCTTGTTCCCAAAGATGAATGGACAACAACCAATCTAAAGGAAACTAGACTGGCGGTTCGTTCATCAGCAGAGGAATATCTTGAAGAAAGAAGGAAGGCTCTAGCTGAACGCTTTACATGGATTTCAAATAATCTTGATAGTCTTGAAGGAGTAAATATAAAAAAAGCAAAACTTAGAGTGGATCGTTTGGAAAAGAATACCCCAGAAGATGCACGAACCTTCAGTTTATCCTTATATAATATGCTCCCAAGAATTAAGCTCACTGATCTATTAATGGAGGTAGCGCACTGGACAGGATTTGACGAAATGTTAATACACGCTTCCACCAATCGCCCTCCGAAGGGAGAAGAAAAGGTCATTTTGATGGCTGCACTTATGGCAATGGGAACAAATATTGGGTTGACTAAAATGGCAGATGCTACACCTGGAATTACTTATCACCAGATGGCCAATGCCGCACAATGGCGATTGTATGATGATGCTATAAATCGAGCACAGGCAACTTTGGTAAATTTTCAACACAAACTTGCTCTAGCTTCTTATTGGGGAGATGGCTCTACATCTTCATCTGACGGAATGCGAGTACAAGTTGGTGTTTCATCGTTGCATGCGGAAGCAAATCCTCATTACGGTACCGGAAAGGGTGCAACTATTTATCGGTTTACAAGTGATCAATTTTCTTCGTTTTATACGAAAGTCATTAATACCAATGCAAGAGATGCTGTCCATGTAATCGATGGGTTACTTCATCATGAAACAGAATTAAATATTGAAGAGCATTTCACAGACACTGCTGGTTATCAATACCTTTTTGTAAAAAAATTAAAATTATTATGTGTTCTTTCATTGTAGACATGTACTTAACGAAAGATTTAAAAATGACTAACGATTTAAAGTCGTTAGCCATTATCTTTCACAATCGCGCTCGATTGTGGAAGT
>NZ_BCUY01000075.1 GCF_001591465.1 Cytobacillus firmus NBRC 15306 | reverse complement strand
CTCACCAAAAGCTCCGGGTCCCCCTTCAAAATGACTGGCGCGAGCTTGTACGAAACCTCAATTTCTTTTTCCTCCAGCCGCCATTGATGCCTGCGGATGGTTTCTTTGATCTGTTCGTCCAGTTTCACCTCCGAAAGCTTCATCGGATAGGAATTCTGGTCAAGGGAAGTCAATAGCAGAAGCTGTTTGGTCAGATTGGACAGCCGCTTCGATTCCTGATCGATAATCTGCACGTATTCGAAATGTTCTTCATCTGACAGTTTCTGTGTCTGCAGAAGCTCCGCATACCCCTGAATATTCATGAGAGGGGACTGGAAGTCACGGCTCTTCTTAACACAACGGCTACCCGGAAAAGGAGCTCCTTCACTTCAAAAGGCTTGACTATATAATCTTCAGATCCGGATAGGAAGCCCTGTTCTTTATCACTGAGCTGTCCCTTTGCCGTCAGAAGAATAACAGGGATCCCGAAGTCGCCAGTCAAAGTTTTAATCAATCCCCAATGCTACAAGGAAAATAAAAGAATAGACTGGAACACGGGAGCTGATGGCTTCAAAGCCGAATAATACATCAACCAGGAATATACCTAGCCCTAAAGCCGAGACAAATGAGAGCAAAATAGTTGCTATCATGTAGATCGGCATCCTGATGGATTTCGTTAGCGCAAATAACAATGCAAGTATCAGGACCGTTTCAAGCAGGACAATTTTCATTATATCATCACTGTTAACATCCTGTTCGTCCACTATTTTCGGAGTGACCCCGCTATAGTAGGACTCAGCTTCCACACCGATTTCTTCTAATAACTCAGGTGTGTCGTCACGCAAATCTTTCATAAAGGATATGGCTTCATTTGAATATGGATTGATGGATAATGCCACACTCATTTTTGCCGCCTTGCCGTCTTCGGATAGAGCAGACAAGCGGACAGAGGCAACTTCATCATATTCCTGCAGCTTTTCACTTATCGCTGCTGTATCGTTTTCAGCCAGCTTCTGATCACTGACAATCAGAAGTGTCGAAGGAGCCAGCTCGCCTTTGTCATATCTGGCTTCGACTATTTCATAGCCAACCCGCGATGGCAGGTCTTCAGGGAATTTCTTGACAGTGTCGAATTCATAATCAAGGCTGAAAATATTAAACGCTGTGATGAGCATGAAAATGCCGACAATTCCGCCTGAGAGGCCGGGCTTGTTCACAACGAATCTGGCAATGGGTCCATGTTTAACTTCTGTTTCAGCACCGTATTTAGGAACCTTCGGCCAAAACGCCTTGCGTCCAAACAGGGTGAATAGAGCTGGAACCAGTGTAACTGACGCAAGCACGATAAAAAACATCGCCGTTCCAAAAATAGGGGCAAAGTTTTGATAGTCGCGGAAATCTGCAAAGAACAGAACCTTTCTGTTTTATTCTGGGCAATAATGGATTTCACCTCATCAGGAAGCGCATTGGACCTGCACTTAAGCCAATCATCAGCACAAGCCAGCTGATAATCGTAATCCACATTCCCCGTTTGGTGGAAACCCAATCTGTAATTAGATGCAGCAGTTCTTTCACATGAAAGCCTCCTTAACTTATTTCAAAGCCTATCTTACAAAATGAAAATAAACTTAAGATCAACTTTTGTTTACATTTAGCAAATACGTATGAAATGAGCGGTTTGTAAAGAAAATACAATTAGGGGAGACCAAATCAGAAATAAAGCAGGGGGTGATGGATGATGACGGTTAATGAGACTATTCTGCGGGTAACCATTGCATTTTTAGTACTCTTTTTATTAGCAAGGCTGATGGGACGAAAGGAAATTGGCCAAATGACTTTTTTCAACTGGACCACTGCCATTGGAATCGGATCTATCGCCGGAAACCTTGCTGTGAATGAAAGCACCCTTATAAAAGATGGAGTAATCGCACTGATAGTTTGGACGCTTTTCACCATAATACTGGATATGATCGACCTTAAATCAAAACAGGGAAGGATGGTCACAACAGGTGAGCCATTGATAGTTATCAAAGCCGGCAGGATCATGGAAGCAGCATTAAAAATATCCAGGATAGACATGGATGAACTTCAGGCGTTATTAAGGCAGAAGGACATTTTTTCGCTTAAAGATGTCGATTACGCTATTCTGGAAACAAACGGAGAACTGTCTGTTTTAAAAAAGGAAAGTCAGCAGCCTGTTACGAAAACAGATTTAAACATTAAGAGTCTAAAAAATGTTCTCTTTCCATTACCAACAGATGTCATTTCAGATGGAAAGATCAATTCAGAAAACCTGTCTAAATTACATTTAGAAAAAAGCTGGCTTGACAGGGAGCTGCAAAAAGCAAATATCCGCTCAGCAGAAGATGTATTTTTTGCACAAGTACAGCAGGACGGTACTTTATATATCGATAGGAAAAGTAAATAGAGAACAGAATCGGCTTCTGTCCTCCTATTTATTCTTGAACGTTCCCAGCAGGCGATGAAAAGGGCATTTAGAAATCGCGGTGTCATCATCCCGAAGAAAATATTGTTTCCATTCAAAATTGTCATCGGCGCCATAGCTATTCAAGTCAGGATGGATAGGGATGGCGTCATATTTTAGGAGCCGTTTGCGGACCTGATTTTTAATGCGGGATGCTAATGTTTCCTTTTTCATGAACTCCTGCAAAACCCATCTCGGCGTGATGGCAAGCATCATCATATCAAAATGGCGGCTCTGCCGATTTTTATGCGCAGGGGTGGCACAATACATAAAGTATTTTTCCCCGTGAAAGCAGAACTCCCAAAACGGATCGTGCGGGTCTTTTGGGATTTCGTTTGGCCACTCCACTTCATCTATTTCAGACAGCCCCGTCAGCTGATCCCAAAAAAGCTGCTCATATTCCTCTAGACTCAAATGATGCTCATGTTTATTAAAAATGATCAGGGAAGTGTAGCTTCCGTAGTCTCTTGAGTGCTTTGTGAATTCCTTCAGGATGGATGCTGTCTGCTGGATGGAGGCCGGATCTCCTGGGTTTTCCGCAAATCCATAACGAAGCTGATTTTTGGCAAACCCGACGGTCGCAGGAATACAGGGGAAGGGTTTTTCTTTATCCGTCATTTTTTTCTGGAATTTATCTAAGGCATTCAGCTGCCAATCTTCTAAACTCTGCAGGCTGGAGGAGCTGGCAGTATATAAATGGCTGATCTTGGTCACCCCTTCTAACTCCTATACTATATTCCAAGCGGGATAAGGCGGGTGAGTGTCCTTGGTAAAAATGGGCGGACAGAGGCGGGGGTGGGGTAGTTAATCAAAAGAATTAACGGCAAAAACCGGAATGCTGTAGAAAAATGGTAGGTTAATCAAAATGAAGACCTTAAATTTTAAATTCAAAGGTTTATTCTATAAAAAAACCGGGTAAAGAAATATGTTTAGGACGAAGCGGACTCAGTTTTAAAGGATTAAATCCAGGTGCTATAGGGGGAGAACATGAATAATCAGATGCTTCTTTTAGGGGAAAAGATTTTAAAAGAGAAGGACACAATAGCGAAAAAACTGCATAAGGATAGAATGAGCGGTGTCGAGATGACTGAAATAGAAAGATCACAGGCTGAGAAAATGGAAACGCACATTGTTCAGATTCGTGCTGAGTTTATTGAATTGTTCGGTGAGGCATTGCTGAATCATGAGAACAAAGATGAAGCAATGGAAAAGATTGAAAAATGGTGCAAGGAGACAGGCAAGTATTTTTTTAAGCTCGGTGTCCCATTGGATGAAGCTTTAAAAGATGCGGGATATTACCGGAAATATATCTGGAAAGAACTAGAGGAAACGATGATGGAGCTTGAGATGCCGGCAACAGAGGTTATAAAGGTTGTCTATTTGATAGATCCCCTGCTGGATCATTCCATTCATTGTTTCAGCATGGCTTATGTCAAATTCCATCAGTTAACCCTCGAGAATGCAAAGCAGGCTTTCCTTGAGTTGTCTGTCCCGGTTGTTCCCCTTTCTAAAGGTGTAGGCATCCTGCCGTTAATTGGGAATATTGATACAGGGAGAGCTCGGCTGTTAATGGAAGAAACGTTAAAACAATCTGCACACCTAAAGCTGTCTCATTTAATTTTAGACCTTTCAGGTGTAATGATTGTCGATACCATGGTCGCAGATCAGCTGTTTAAAGTAATTGAAGCATTATCGCTTGTCGGCGTTAAGACAATCATTACAGGAATTAGGCCGGAAGTGGCACAGACGATTGTTACACTGGGCATTAATCTGAATGGCATTCAGGTAAAAGCTAATGTGTATCAGGCTTTTGAAGAACTGCATGGATAAAATTAAAAATAGCAGAGGAATTCTGATTGAATTTCCTCTGCCATTTTTTAGTTTTAATCCCTGTCCGCCGTGGGCATCCATTTCATTTTTCCGCATATGAACCGTGTTAATTTTCCCAACCGTGAATACAATGAATCAAACAGCACTTCAATGAATATTGAGGGGTGATGACATCATGTTTTCGGTAACGGGAATGCTGGGGTTTGAAATATTTTCGCTTATGCATCTGGTTACGTTGGTTCTTTTCTTTTTTACGGCCTGGTGGCTGGCATATTACAGGCAGGCGCTCAGGGCTTATCAGAAAATCATTAAATGGACGCTGTTTGGTGCGCTGCTGGCTTGTGAAGTGACACATCATATCTGGCTGGTTCTGACAAATCAGTGGGATGTGGCCGATCTGCCTCTCCAACTATGCTCTTTGAGCACTTTCATTGCTCTTTACCTGTTTTTGAAGCCTAATAAAAAGGCTTTCTGGCTGCTGTATTTTATTGGTACAATTCCTCCTATTTTAAGCATGGTGACACCTGATATGGTTTACCAATTTCCTCATTACCGCTACATCAAATACTTTCTTCATCATTCAGCCATTCCATTAGCTGTACTCTATTTTATTTTGTTTGAAGGATACAGGGTTCCGAAAAAAGCGGTGCTGACCGGCTTTTTAACGCTTAACATAATTGCGGTGCCAGTGTTCTTTTTGAATCGGCTGCTGGGGACCAATTTCTTCTATTTGGCGAGCCCGACAGAAACCAAAACGCTGCTTTCATTTTTCGGAAATGGTGTCTGGTACTATGTAACACTTGAGGCTGCTGCGTTATTTGTCTTTTTTATAACTTATTTACCTATGCATTATCTGCAGAGAGCCGAACAAAAAGAGTCTGCGGAGAATGAAAGTCTTATCCCTGCTCGAGGGCAGAAATAAGGCTTTTCCTTTTTATCGTTTATTCTGTTCCTTTTCTTTTTCATACTGCCGCTGCGGAGTCATTTTGGAAATGGCATCTTCCACAACTTCCTTAGCTTTCTTCGCTTCCCGATCCTGTTTTTGTGCTTCCTCCTGAATGCGGTTTACATCCTGCGGGGCCTGCGAAAGGTTCAAAAGGAGATTCGGAATAGGAAGCAGGAATAAATGAGGCGATTCTCCGAACTGTTTTCTCTGTTAGAAGTTGCAACTGGTTCGGACACAGAACCGCGGTTTTTCTGCTTTCTGCGTCCGAAGTTGGCTAGGGTTCAAACACAGAACCGCGGTTTTCTGCTTTCTGAGTCCGAAGTTGGCTAGGGTTCGAACACAGAACCGCGGTTTTCTGCTTTCTGAGTCCGAAGTTGCTCCCTCTCACCAATCCCAAATAAGCCCCAAGCTGGATAACCTAAGTTTTATGCAAAAGGAACAGACTGTCTATGAAATCAACAACCCTGACGCGATAAATAGTGCGGCAGCAATCACGGCTCCAATGGCTGAAACCTTCAATTTATATCGTGCATAGTCAACAAGGTCCATATCCAGGATCGAAGCAGTGGTAATGGTGGTATCTCCAAGCGGGGAGGTCAGTGCTCCGAATGCCCCGCTTGCGAACACGGCTCCAACGGTAAGCGGAATGGAGGCGCCGGTTGAAACCGCGAGGGTAATTCCGAGCGGCATGAATAATCCCCAGGTTCCCCAGGAGCTCCCAATAAAATAGCCGACCACTGATCCGAGCACAAAGATAGCCGCCGGAGTCAAGAAGGCTGGCAGAAAGCTTCCGAGTGAGCTCCCAATAAAGTCGGAAAAACCAAGATCCTCCGCCGCCAGTGTCAGCGCCCAAATCAGAATGAGCAAGCTGATCGCCTCCATCATCTGGTTGCCTCCATCGTAAAAATGATAAAGAACTTCGTTCATTTTCTCCCGTCTGATTATGTAGAAAATAAAGGTTAAGACGAGAGTAATAAAAACAGCCAGCAGCATCACAAATGTAGCATCGGCCATGGAAAAGGCCTCGAAAATCGTCTTTGCACCCTGAGACATTCCATCCTGCCATAACAGAAAAAGAGAAAAGGCAAGTAATAAAACTACAGGGAAAATCAAGTGCCATGGCTGGGCTTTTACGAGCGATAATTCCTTCTTAATTCCCATCCGGTGGAATTCATGCTCTTTTTCCTCCAAATCGGTATGGGCTTCAGCATTTTGCTCTCCTGTCTTTTTCCGGCGCCAAAAAGTCTGCACAATACCAATCAGGAGCATAATGATTGCGTAAAAATTAAACAGAATACTTAATAAAAAAATCTCATATGCCGACATATCCAGATCCAGCCCGCTGATGCCGCCTTCAACAAGGGATACCATGAAGCCCACAAAAGCTGTTGCAATCGGAAGCAGCACAATCACTGATTCGGTTGAAATATCGAGAGTCATGCCTACCTTCTGCTTGGACAGATTCATTTTTTTAATCAAGGATTTGATAATGGGCCCGATCATCATAATCCGAAACATCGGCATCATGAAGGTGAAGGGAAGAGTGATCCAGATAAAAACAAGAAGACCGCGTTCTGACCGGATTCGCTTCCCGGCCCATTCCGAAAACCCCTTAATGCCGCCAGCAATATTCATCATTCCGACAAGCCCGCCGAACAAATATAAAAATCCGACTATCTTGATATTCGTTTCATCTGAAAGAGTGGTGACTATATAAGTGACCGACTGTTCCGTCCCAGAAATCAGGTCTGCTGAAACGATAATGGAGCCAATAAGGATGCCCGCCACCAAACCTGGCAGAATGTTTTTCAGCCAGATGGACATGCAAATCACTATTAGGAAAGGTATTAGGGAAAGCCAGGTGTTATTCAAGTTTGTGCCCTCCAATAAAATGCCGTTACTAATTTAGTATGGCCAGGTAAGAGAGGTAAATTCCTGGAAATTTGACCGCAAACAATGGTACGTCCACTCCTATGGTGGATGGCACTGCCGGCCAGCTTTTTTCTTTCATACATGAACCCATTGATATGGGTGTTTGATTTCGATTGGCTTCTACCGGGCACGTCCGTGGCTTAGGGGGAATTTAATTAGCTAGATAAAAAAATCGTCGTTAATGAAGATGAATAACACCCAAAAAACAGGAAGCAGTGAAGTAATGGTTGTTAAAGTATGCTCCTTTCAAAACCATCTATCAATAAAACTACCTTCTAAAAAAGGCCCTAGCTGTTATTAAGCTGGCGCCTTTTTTGCCTTATATTCATTTCCCAAACTTCCCATGATAATGAGCCAAAGCCATAAGAGGGAAGATATACCGATAGCTATGGTAATGAATATAAAAGCTCCCCGCCATGGCCTGCCCTTTTGGATAATCAGTCGTCCAATCCTCTTTATCGATCGAGTTCAGCAAGTACTGAATTCCTTTTTGAATCTGTTCAGTTGGCTGGTCTTCCGCTGCAATTAGAGCATCAACCGCCCATGCCGTGTCTGTAAGTGTACTTGCATTCAAGGGAACATAAGATTTTTGGCTGTCGCTCAGGCAGGATTCTCCCCAGCCGCCATCCTCGTTTTGTATTCCCTTCAGCCAGTCACAAGCCTTCCTGACAGAAGGATGGTTTGAATGGCCTGCCGCAATAAGCCCTGTTACGGATGCCCATGTCCCGTAAATGTAGCAAATGCCCCATCTGCCATACCAGGAACCATCCTGCTCCTGATGATCCAAGAGCCAGTTAACCGCGTTTTTAATCAAAGGGTCAGCAGCTGCTAGATTCGTATAGTTTCCCAAAAACTCCAGCGTTCTCCCGGTCAGGTCGGCTGAGGCTGGGTCTCCAAACATATATTCACCCTTTTCAATCGGAAGAATGGCGAGCCAGGGATTTTCGGTATTTCTTTCAAAGGAAGGCCATCCGCCATCGTCATTCTGCATGGAGACCAGCCACTGAATGCCACGATCCCAGGAACCCTGATATTCTGAATTGTCCCCGGCACTTCTGGCGATTGCCCTCAATGAAGCGGTGGTGTCATCGACATCCGGGTTGAGGGTGTTAACATCGGAAAATCCCCACCCGCCGGGTTTACCATGGGGATTATGGATAGCCCAGTCCCCATACTTTTCATGCTGACGCTTCAGCAAATAGGTGTTTGCTTTTTTTACTGCAGGGTCATCGGGAGAAACACCGGCTAATTGGAGAGCTGTGTTTATGAGGGATGTATTCCATACACTGGCATTTGAATATTGCATATGAGGGAGACCGTCTATATCTGTCCGGAGCGATTTCAGCCCTGCAACCGCATTCTTTATAACGGGCTCATCCTTGGAATAGCCAAGAGCCAGGAGTGCAAAAATCATTAAAAAGGTTGAGCTGAAATAACTATAGAATGTTCCATCCGGCTCAATCCGCTCAAGCATATATTCCTTCGCCCGGTCCATTGCCAATGAGTGAAGCTGTTCAGGCAGCCCCAAAAGCTCTTCCACACCTTCTTGGATGAATGACAAAAATGATCGGTATTCGCGTTGCACCTCCCACTGGGCTCTTGTTAATAGCAAGTCAGAAAGGTCAGGGCTGTTTTTCGTTTTGATGCTGAACTTTTTTTCTGAAAGAATGAGAATCGGAGCCAGATTCACACGCCCATACACCGAAAACTGATAAAAATTGAAAGGGAAGGACAGGGGCAGAAGCATTATCTCAACGGGAATTGGAAAGGATTCAGGCCATGGGTATTGTCCCGTAGTGGATAGCATAATTTTGGTGAAAATATTTGCGTTCTCCATTCCGCCATGCTCCAGTATAAACTTCCTGGCAGCTTTCATCCTGGCGTCTTCCTTCTCGATATAGCCCGAATAAAGAAGTCCATAATAAGCCTCCAGCGTGGCATTTGCATTTCCATCCGGTTCATCCTTGAATAACTTCCAGGCGCCATTCTCTTCCTGCTTGCTTAGGATTCTTGCAGCCAGTCCCTGAATTAATTTTTCATCATGCATCTCCAGTGTCCTTAATAAAATGATCATATAAGCGTCTGTTGAAATGCCGGTTTCAAAAGGATAACTCCATGAACCATCATGGGACTGGTCTTTTCTTAATGCGGCAATGAGACGTTTCATGCCAGCAGCGGTATTGGTCATTTCATGCACATTCCTCTCAAGTTAAATTGCTCCTATAAATACATATTCAAATGACAGAGAGAGAATTCATGGAGGAGGTCTGCTTATCTTTTTTCAAAAGAAATACCCAATGAGCTGGTTAAAAGAAGAATTAAAGAAAAGAGTTCAAAAGCAGATAAACCTTTCAGATGAAGAAAAGGAGATTCTGGGCCAGGTTAAAAGGGAGACAACAGAATGGAATCTAAATAACGTCACCCGGACAAAAGCCTATTTGGATTTCTACCGGCAGCATCCCGAAATCCATTGGGCGTTTTTGGGTCATATGGTTTCCAGGAATGGCGGCTGGAATATGACCGATTTAAAAGGGGAGCTCCTGTCCAGATTACTATCACATCGCGAAAAAAAATCCTTCTTTTCTTTTTTGGAAAGAGGGAATTGGCTCATTTTTCAAGATGCGTATCCCCAATTTTTGATTTACAGGGAAAGCCTGAAACGAAACAAGCCCTTATTTTTTCTGCTCCCGTTCCTTAATATCTCAGTTTTTATGGAAACAGTCTGGAGCTGTTTTTGGAGGAAGCCTGATCCCTATATGCTCACGATTGCCCTTATCATCAATGAACAAAGTTATTTAGAAAAAAGGGTCATCCAAAACCCACAATACAAATTCGAGGTTTTTCAAAAGCTTGAATTTAAGCTCCAGGAGCTGCTGTCCTTGAATCACATCCTTTTCCCTTATGAAAAGAAGGGTGTCCTTCATCTGAAAGGCCAGACCTTGAATCATTTTGAATCGCTGCACGAACGAATAACATTAGGGAAAAGGCTTTACGATGTTCTATTTAAGGACAAAGAGGTCCTTGCCTTAACGGAACAATGGGCGAATGCACATCCCCATACCGGCTCAAGAAAGGATTACTGGCCGCATATCTTCAATGATGTTCACGAAGGGGTGCCAGGCGAGCAATATCAATTTCAGCTAAAGTCGTGCCTGCTCCGGCCGGGAGGAAGAAGGATTTTTAGCCCAAGCCTTGAAATCGCCTGGAAAAATGTAAGCCAGCCTGAAGCAGAATTAGGAGATTGGTATAAAAGTGATCACGTATTGGAGTATTTTTCGGAGTTAGACGATATGATTAATGGGGAGATCCGGCATGCTTACTGTCAAACACTTGAAAGGCTCGAGCTCGCAGCCCTTGCCAAAAAGGCCGTCTGGAATTAAAAGATATATGCCGGCCATGCTGATGGCATCGCTCTTAGGCACATATTTAGATTTGTATTTTACCGGGAAGGGGATGTACGCTTTCCCAACGCGGCCATTCTCAGACATCTTTACGATCAATATTTTATTCACTCTGGCCGTCCTGCCGATCTTCATGACTTTTATATTAAGAATAATAGAAAGCTTAAAGGGCTGGTTCCGGGGGATGATTGTATTGGCCATCAGTGTTGCGATGGCAGCTGCAGAAAAGATGGCAGAGAGTATCGGAATGTTTGTTCATGCCGAAAACTGGCATCACCTTTATACCTTCATAGGCTACTGCCTATTTATTGGATTGATCGCTGCTTTTCATGGATGGATGAATGGAAATCACTTTAAAAAACCTATTTCAACGGAGTAAAGGGTTCAGTTTTCGGTTGCTTTATTGAAAATGGCCTAAAGAATGACGTGTGAATTGGCATACGTCTTTTTTCTTGTTTATTAAGGTTTATAGCCTCTTCCATCGGTTTTGACATTTCAATTGACATTATATTTTATATTGTACAAAAAACCATAGTACCATTAAAATGCCGTGCCAAAAGAACTGTCAATTACAATGCCGCTTGGACTGCAGGCATTATTTCTTATTCAACTAACGGTGCAGTTTTGCTCAAGAAGGATTTTCAAAAAATTTACGAGAAATATTTTAATCAAATAAAGCTTTGTTCGGAGGACGATATGGAAGATTTTAAAGTGATGCAATTAAAAAGTCTGTTTCATATTGATTTAACCCATTTAGTTAAGGAAAGCAAAGCAGAGGGTTTTCGGTTTCTTGAAAGATTAGTTAATGATTATGAAAATGGCACTAATAGATTTAATAATCCTGGGGAATCTTTATATGGTTTGTTTAACAAAGAAGGTGTACTAATTGCTATTGGAGGGCTAAATATTGATCCATTTTCAAATGATGAAAAAGTAGGACGGTTAAGGAGGTTCTATGTTTCTAATGATTATCGAAGGAATGGGCTTGGAAGATTCTTGTTAAGTCAGATAATTTACGATGCAAAAAACTTTTACAAGGTTTTAGTACTTCATACAGATACAGAGCAAGGAGATAAATTTTATACTTCCCTTGGATTTTCAAAGGAAAATAATTATCCAAATTCAACACATTATTTAAGCTTATTTAATATGTGAAGAGTTATTAAGAAAACTGGTGCCGCTTTTCTTGAATAGGTAGTCGTCTTTTTGTATTACACTGGATTCGGGAACAACACCTATTAGGGATTAGAGGTATATCAAGGTGTAGAATAGATTGTGAAGGAGTAGGCTGCAACTATCGGGGGCATTATTTTAATAGTCGGCACAGATTTCTTGCTATTTTACGTGCTCGTAGTTACTTTATTTGGCGGGTTCTTAACTGGAGCCGCCTTTTTATTATAAAATAATGTGTGAAGCATTTAACTTCAGCGGGAATCTGCTCATCAACTTTAACGCAGGATGGGATATCAGGCAAAAGTACAGGGTTTGTTATGAATTTTCAGATTTGCAGATTCAGATAATAGAGCCAACATACAAGTTTAATAAACTTATTTGCAAAGAGAGGGCAGCAGCCTTCTCTTTTTTTGTATCTCAATGGGACAAACACCGTTCCTTTTTTTCTGCCTTTTCATAGCTTGTTACTAGATTATGGAAAGGAGGACAAACATGTTTGGATTTTCAATGATACAAATGGTTCGTACACATGCGGATAAGCTGGATTTGCAGCTCCGCCAAGATTTGATTCACCTTTATACCCCTTTTAAATGGACACCCTGCTTTTTACATTCTCCTTTGGAAAAAGTACTGAAAAGAACCAAAAGCTTTCCTGTAGTCGTGGAATTTAAGAAAGGCTGCAGTTTTACTGATGCAGTAGAGGAATGTCATGCTGTTTCACAAAGGCATTTCAAAGCAAAGGTAAATAGAAGCTTTTCAAGCATTTCCTGCTGCAGTATGGATATGACGCCAGCCGCACTCGATGATCTATTAACCTCTTGCTCCCACATTCATAAAATCCATTACGATCGAAGTGTACAAGCACTGCTCGACGTCGCCACACCCTCTGTTGAAGCAGGAGAAGCACTGAGAGAAAGCAATTTGCTGACAGGGCAAGATGTAACGATTGCCGTAATTGATACTGGAGTTTACCCTCACCAGGATATAGGGGATCGTTTAAAACATTTTAAAGACTTTATTAATAACCGTACAACAGCGTATGACGACAATGGCCATGGTACCCATTGCGCAGGTGACGCTGCCGGTGATGGTACCGGCTCGGGCGGAATATATAGAGGGCCTGCACCGAATGCAAATATTATTGGTGTCAAAGTATTGGATAAGCTGGGTTCAGGTTCCCTGTCCACTGTCATGGCAGGGGTTCAGTGGTGCATTGAGTATAACAGAGCCCCGGAAAACCAGCCGAAAATTGACATCATAAGTATGTCGCTGGGGAGTTCACCTGTAGGGGATCCGGAAGATGACATGATGGTAAAAGCGGTTAATGCGGCATGGGATGCCGGTATTGTTGTTTGTGCTGCAGCAGGAAATTCAGGTCCGAATTTTGGAACGATTGCCAGTCCTGGAATCAGCGAAAAGGTCATAACAGCCGGGGCAATGGATGACCGGAATACATCCGTTCGTGAAGGTGATATAATCGCAAACTTTTCAAGTCGTGGAACCCTATCAAGTCAGTTGATTAAGCCAGATGTTGTTGCACCTGGTGTAAATATCATATCATTACGGTCGCCAAATTCATATTTGGATAAACTGCAAAAGTCAGCACGTGTGGGTACTGAATACTTCTCATTATCCGGAACTTCAATGGCAACGCCCATTTGTGCTGGAGTTGCCGCGTTAATTCTGGAAAGCAACAGACAGCTGTCACCGGATCAGGTTAAAAATAAACTTATGACAGGTGCTGAAACATGGGGGAATCCCCAGACTGAAAATAATAAATATATATATGGAGCCGGTTATATAAGCGCCAAAAATTCAATCCTGGAAACAAACAATCATTAAAAATACAAAGCGATTCTTCTAAAGGGAATCGCTTAATTTTATTATTTGGTACATATTAAAAGAAAAGAATTATCCGAAGGAGATAATATAACAAGCCAACGTAAATTAGTAATATTTATTGCAGCAAGTTTGGATGGGTACATCGCTGCAAAAGATGAATCACTGGAGTGCTTTTTAATGTTGAAGGGGAGGGCGATAAGTATCAGTATTAACACTTCCTATCCATTTTCATTCTCTGTGGTGAGCGCTGAATTTTGTACTTCATGGATGGCTAACGGGTAGCGTTAACTCAGGAAGGATTAACGCATTTTCTTATTCATCAATGGTTTTTAAAATTCTACATAAAATTAAAAAATAAAAACGCCAATCTTCCGATTCATATGGGTTTGACGATTTTCTACCTTTATAGTTGTGTTTATGTTAACCCAAAATTGCAATTGATTGTTTTTGCGCTGCCAAATTTTTACTTTTATCACTCACGTTAATAGCAATATAGAATTTTTAGCCTATCGGTTGTTAAGAACCAGGTGGGACTTTAATCCATCCGCACTTGCGCATTAAATGATTTAATTCAGTCACGTAAGCTAATTTTTCTGCTTGAAACTGAATAAACAATATACCTGCATCAGTACGAATCGATTCTGAAGCAGCACCAGCAGCACGCATTATAAAGCTAATAATTTTTAAAGATAATTCGTTTCCAATTACATGATCCGTTAATTTAACACCGAGTGGAACACTGTTAGGGTCTGATTGTGGCATATCTTCAGGGGGCAGAAGGCAATGTAATTCCTTCCTTGATCATAAAATCATGAAGTCGTTCCCTCTGACTGTTCCCTAGTTTCATGTCTTTTTCAAGTATTGCTTTTAGTTCATTTTTGCTGTTTTATATGCCATTTGAGATTCAATGGGGTTAGGCTTTTTTCTGTTGGAAAATTCATTTCCTATTTTGCATTTATAAAACAAAAATGTCCTTTATTAATGAAAGTTAACACTCTATTTACAAATAGGTAAAGCTCCCATTGTTCGACATTTTTTAAAAAATCACTTGATATAATGACATTATTTTAAGAGGAAGGGGGATGAATTTTGATCCTAAGCAACGAGAATAAACCCATCTAAAATAAAGATTCAATCATTGGGGGAGGAACTATGACGGAGATTGTGCTTTATGTCGGTACATATATTTCTCTTACTTTTGCCCTTGGCTGGCTGATTACGGTTGCTTTTAATTTGTTCTTAAAATAAAAGATATTAAAGTCCTGTTTCGCTGCAGGCATTAACGACTCCACGGCTTGTGCGCATTCTTCAGGAATCCTATTATCCAGGGAGGAATTCGATATGTGGATTTTAACGCTTTTTTTACAGGATGGGATTCAAATGTTTGAGTATGACACCAAGGAAGAAGCAAAAACACAGTTTAAGAATGCCAATGGATGCAAAATTCTATCTGAGATCATTCATTATAGAGACTTTGAAAGTAGATAATAAACTAATTTACAAAAAGACCTTCTTCCGTTGAAGGTTTTTATTTATTTATGCTGTCAGATAAACGGCTGCTTTTATTGTTTATAAATAATATAACAAAAATAAATTTTGTTTACGAAATGTTTGACTAAACTCAAACATTATTTTAAAATGTTTAATATAACTCAAACAAATTATTTCTTTGTTTATAAAAAATGGGATGTGTTTTAACGAATGGAATTATCAAATCAATTCTGGAACTCTTCTTTGGAGGAGCTAAAACAGGGTTACATTGAAGAAAAAGAAGTATACACTTGCCTGTTGTGCGGGGAAAAGACGGAAAAAGGGATTGTCTACCCATATAAAGATCGATTTTACGAAGCGGAACGGTATATGCGCATTCATATTGAAACGGAGCATATTTCGGTTTTTGACTATCTGCTTTCGATGGATAAGAAACTTACAGGGCTTACGGATCATCAGAAAAGTCTTCTGCAGCTTTTTTATCAGGGGAAAAGCGATAAGGATATTCAGAAGGAGCTGGACATGGGGAGTACCTCGACCATTCGCCACCATCGTTTTGCCTTAAAAGAAAAGGAGCGGCAGGCGAAGACCTTTCTGGCGATCATGGAATTGCTGAAGGAAAAGGATGAGCACGCACCAGCGTTCCTGCCGGTCCATAAAACAGCCACGATGGTGGATGACCGCTACAACATAACGCAGGAGGAGAAGGAGAAAATCCTTAATAAATATTTTCCTGAAGGAACCGGTGTGCCCCTCGTAAAGTTTCCGCCAAGAGAGAAGCAAAGGCTGATTTTGCTGCGGGAAATTGCCGGCAGGCTGAAGGTCGAACACAAATACGGCGAGAAAGAGTTAAACGAGGCACTGAAAGCCATTTATGAGGATTATGCTTTGATCAGAAGGTATTTGATCGATTATGGGTTTTTAGACCGAAAGCCCGATGGCAGCGAGTATTGGCTTAAAAAATAGAATAACGGGGGATTACCATGGAACGCAAAAGAGAATTAAAACAGCAGTTTAAAGAAACGCCCATTGAAGCAGGGGTTTATCAAATAAAGAATAATGTGAACAATAAAATCTTCATTGGCTGCACAAATAATTTAAAAAGCTTGAATGGAGTAAGATTTTCACTTGAAACAAACGGCTATATGCCTAATCGGGAGCTGCAGGACGAGTGGAATCAGTACGGGAAAGAGGCTTTTGAATTCGTCATTTTGGAGAAGCTGAAAAAGAAAAATGATCCGTATTTCAACGAGAAGGAAGCCCTGGAGAAGATGGAAGAAAAATGGCTGGTGGAGCTGCAGCCATATGGGGAGAAAGGATTTAATAAAAAAAAATGATTCAAATTAGATAGAAAAATGACGTGTGCCAATCTGCACGTCATTTTTTTTGTGCCCGGAGAAAAGTGAAAGTTATTAGTTCGGTTCTGTAAAGACCAAAGATAACCAGTCGTTTCTTCGAAATGAAAAATCTATGGGCCAAAACCTGGAGAAATGACTGAGTTATCATCCAATAGCTGTGGGGTCTGGAGGATCGTGAAGCATAATAATTTTATTTATCTCCATTTAGAAAAATAGGTACACCCATTTTTAATAACTTGGCTTAATACTAGGGAAAATCCACACAACAAAAAATTTATTTTTACTATAATATAGTAGTTTATTGAAGGGAGTGAACCACATGCGTGATAAAAGGCTAAACAGAAAAAAGGACAAGGTGCAAGGGTTGCTTGAAGAATTAAACAATATCGAGGCCACAGAAGAAAATGAAAAAATCAGAGGTAAATTGCAGTCCAAAGTAGATAAGTTACAAGCTCAAATTGCAGAAATAGACTCAGAGCCTTCAACTGAAGAATAATAGAGAGTTACAAAAGGGTATGAAACTATTTGCGCAATCAGAAGGTAAGTAGAAAAAAAGCAAAAGTGGAAAAATTACTTGGTGAATTGAACCAGATAGGTAATACAGAAGAAAATGAATAATCCATGAAAAAGCTGCAATCCCAAAGTGGAAAATTCAAAGGTTCAAATATCAGAAGCTGAAACAGAAGAAGAGTAAGAAAATTAATCGGACGAATGTAAGATGCCAACAACTTAAGGTTAATGGAAACCAACAAAAAAACGACTGATTATGAATCTCGTTCCTTCGCATCAATTATATAAGATTATTACTCCTAGAAAAAGACAGGTCAGGAACAATTTATATAATCAGAAAGGAGGAAGAAATGGGTTGGCAAAAGAAAAAAAGCAAATTGAAAAAAATCCAAAGATTGCTTGAGAAATTACAGTCACTTGAGAACAATAGTGAAATTTCAAAAATGGATTACCAAAGCTTAAAAGATGAATATCTTGAGAGATTATATGAATTAGGATATACCATTGCAGAAATAGAAGCAGATACAGAAGTGGAAGCAAATGCAGAAGCAAATGCAGAAGCAAATGCAGAAGCGGACGCAGAAGCAGAGGCAGAAGCAGAAGCAGATGCGGAGGCAGAAGGAGAGGCAGAAGCAGAGGCAGATGCAGAAGCAGAGGCAGAAGCAGAAGCGGAAGCAGAAGCAGATGCAGAAGCAGAGGCAGAAGCAGAAGCGGAAGCAGAAGCAGAGGCGGAAGCAGATGCTGATGCAGAGGCAGAAGCAGAAGCAGAGGCAGAGGC
>NZ_BCUY01000074.1 GCF_001591465.1 Cytobacillus firmus NBRC 15306 | reverse complement strand
AATTTGAGTCAGAACTTGGTGCAACTTCGGACACAGAAAGAGGAAATCTGAGAGTTAGAGTCAGAACTTGGTCCATCTTCTGACACAAAAAGCAAAAATCCAGGGTTCTGAGTCCGAACTTAAAGCACCTTATCCGGGAGTCTGAGTCCGTACCCAGCGCCCATCCAATTAAGCCTAAGGCCGAACCCCGGTACACAATCAATCAAAACCTGCCACCAAAATGATAACGCAAAAAAAGAGTCTTCCTCAAACGGGAAGGCTCTTTTTTATGCTTCTAACCAGGTCTGAGACCATTTTTCTATTTCTTTCATTAACGGCTCCATGGCAAGGCCTTTTTCTGTTAGGGAATATTCAATTCTTACAGGAGTTTCAGGGAAGACATTGCGTTTTACGACTCCCTCATTTTCCAGGTCCTTTAGCCGGTCTGAAAGAACTTTCCCGCTTATCCCGATTGAGGATTCGATGCTGCAGAAACGCTGTGGCCCATTAAGTAATTGATAGATGATCAATCCGGTCCAGCGCTGGCTAAGTATGCCAATGGCTTTTTCAAATCTTGGACAAATTAGTGATTTCTCCATCCGTATCACTCCTTGTTTATTATTATAATCATAAACCAAAAATAATTAAATAACTAATAATAAAATAATTACTTGACGATACTAAATATAAATAATATACTAACTTACATAAAGTAAGTAACTAACGAAACAGAAAATTTAACTAATCAGGAGGAAAAACATGAACAAAAACGAATTAGGCCATTTCATTCTGCGGGCAATTTTAGGATTTGTTTTCTTTATTCATGGGTTATCAAAATTTCAGGGAGGCATCAGCAATACAGCTGGTTTCTTTGATAGCATCGGCATTCCTGGCTTTATGGCTTATCCTGTTGCCGCAATCGAGCTGGCAGGAGGCATAGCGCTTATTCTGGGAATGGGGACAAAAATTGTTTCTGTATTATTTGCTCTCATCATGCTCGGAGCAATCTTTACTGCTAAGTTGCCTGCAGGTCTGCTTGGAAATGGTCAAGTGGCCGGCTATGAATTAGATTTAATATTGCTTGCTGCATCGATCTATTTTGTTTTAGCTAAGGAATCACCATTGTCACTTGAGAACAAATTAACAGAATCAAAAGCAAATTAACTGGAGGAGAAATTAACATGAACTTTCATCAAAAACCGATAACCTTTGTTGCGCAGGTTAATATAAAAGTTCAGGATCTGCAGCGGTCCCTGGCTTTCTATAAAGAGGTAATTGGATTTAAAGTGTTATCTAAAACAGATAGAACTGCCGAGCTGACTGCTGATGGCAAAACGGCATTGCTGAGGATCGAACAGCCGGAAAACGCTGAACCCAAAATGGGAAGAACAACTGGTTTGTATCATTTCGCGCTGCTGCTTCCAAAACGCTCCGATTTGGCTAAAATAGTGCGTCATTTCGTTGAGATCGGGCTGCAATTTGGATCATCCGACCATCTTGTCAGTGAAGCACTCTACTTATCTGATCCGGATGGCAATGGAATAGAAATTTACATTGACCGAAGTCCTTCCGATTGGACATGGAAAAACGGGGAAGTTATGATGACCGTTGATCCGCTGGACTTTCCTGATCTGATCTCAATTGGGCAGCAGCAGTCGTGGAAGGGCTTGCCCGCCGGCACGGTCATGGGGCATATTCATTTACATGTGGCTGAACTGGCTAATACCGAAAAATTTTACACAGAGGGACTGGGGTTTGAAGCGGTCTGCCGATATGGCACACAGGCATTATTTATTTCAAGCGGAAAATACCACCATCATATTGGTTTGAATACATGGAATGGAGTAGGAGCGCCGCAGCCTTCAGAGAATAGTGTTGGACTTCAATCCTTCAAGCTCATTTTTGAAAATGAAGCAGCTATAAATCAGGCAGTAGAAAATTTGAAAAAGCTTGGCGTGGCTGCAGCAGTTGAAAACAATAAGGTAATTACGGAAGACCCTTCAGGGAATCGAATTATTTTAGGAGTTTAAATTATCATCAGGTGGTGTGAGTCATGGGTTTTTTAAATCAATTATTTGGAAGAAAATTTAAGGAGGAACAAACAATGAGCGGGAAATTAAACATTGGAATTATCTTAGGGAGCACACGTCAGGGGAGAGTTAGCCCACAGGTCGGTTCATGGGTAAAAGAGATTGCCGATAAACGCGGGGATGCCAATTATGAGATTATAGATATCGCTGATTTCAAATTGCCATTCTTAGGTGAAGCGGATTCACCGGGAATTGCTGCATGGAATGAGAAGCTTAATAGTCTGGATGGATTCATATTTATCGTTCAGGAATACAACCACAGTATTACGGGGGCACTAAAAAATGCACTTGATCTGGCCCGGGAACCCTGGAACAATAAAGCTGCAGGAATTGTAAGCTATGGGTCAACCGGCGGTGCGAGAGCTGCCGAACATCTGCGCGGGATCATGGGTGAATTAATGATCGCTGATGTGCGCGTGCATCCAACATTGTCTTTATTTACTGATTTTGAAAATGGTACAGTATTTAAACCTCAAGATCTTCATCTCGATAATGTGAACGCAATGATTGACCAGGTGGTATCCTGGAGCGGTGCATTAAGAACCATAAGATAGAGCAAAAGCAGGACCCTCGTGGTTCTGCTTTTTTAATCTTATTCTGAATAGTGGTTTTTAAGGCGGGCTAAAAGGAAATAATGAAACAAAACAAAGTGAAGGGGGTGGTCCTGGTGTGGAATGCTGCATTCTGGGGCGCAGTTTCAGGGTCAGCGGTCCTGTTAGGTGCATTGGCAGCCATGTTTTTACACATCAGAAAAAAATTAATCGGTTACATTATGGCATTCGGCACAGGTGTCCTGATTGGTGCAGCCTCATATGAGCTTCTTGGTGAGTCTGTACATAAAGGAGGATTACTGCCGACAGGCATTGGATTCATGTCGGGTGTTGTCACCTTTACCCTCTTTGATATTATGATTTCCAAAAAAGGAGCCCAGCATAGGAAAAGGTCTGGCCATAAAGCAGCAGCCAGCAGCGGAATTGTGCTTTTCGCGGGAACCATTATGGATGCCATACCGGAATCGATCATGATCGGAACAAGCCTGCTTGAAGCTGATTCGGTCAGTTTTCTTTTGGTCACCGCCATTTTTATCAGCAACTTTCCTGAGGGGCTTTCAAGTACTTCAGGTATGAAAAAAAGCGGTTATTCAAAAAAGAAAATCATTCTCCTCTTTGGAGTTCGGTATTTGTCATTTCGGGAATGGCATCAATGGCGGGATACATATTTTTGGATGGAGCTTCAGAAGAGGTGCTGTCAGGGATAGCAGGATTTGCAGGAGGCGCGATTATTGCTATGGTTGCTTCCACAATGATGCCTGAAGCTTTTGAGGACAGTGGTCCGGTGACGGGATTTATTGCAGCGATCGGCTTGCTGGCTTCATTGGTCCTGGATTATTTTTCTTAACATTTTTAAAAAAAATATGAATGTTTGGCACCTTATGTGGAAAAGGCAAAGCAGGGGGTGTTATTCATGAAGATAAAAAATATTGTTAGGGAACAGCAGGAGGATGTGCATATTGAGATAGGCAGCTACAAAATGGTCATCGAAAAGCGATATCAGGCTGTTTCATTTGTAAATGACCTGCTCCTGGGTGTTCTTTATTTAATCGGAAGTATACTATTTTTGACAGATGTCAGCCAGACGGTTTCCATCTCGTTTTTCCTTGCTGGAAGTATCTTAATGATCATCCGTGCAGGCTTAAATTTATTGAAGGATCTTCATATTAATAAGATATCACGAAAATAAAACGGGTTTTGCAGAACGCCGAAACGGCAATACTAGCGACATAGTTAAAAATATATTTATTTTTAAAGGAGAATCGAGATGGCTGAAGAAACAGATAAGGTAAGCAGTGGAAAGAAAGCAGATATTGGCGATACGATTAGCATCATAAGCGGTTCTGAAAAAGGGAAAAAAGGCAGAGTGGTCGTGGTCCGGGATAACTCAGTCATTGTAGAGCTTGGGGTCAATCCGAAAAAGGATGAGCCCATCAAGACGGTGATCAGCCATAAGCGCTACAAAGTCGTAAAATAAAGGGGGAGGTGCAGCAATGAAACCTGAGTCAAAGCAGAGCTCTGCCTCCATACTCCAGAAATCCGGGAAAAAATTATTAAGTCAGACAGGAATGAAAAAGCCATGCGGCAAACAAAACGGGTGCAATAATAGGATTTCCATGATAGACGAATAAGCTATCATGGATTTTTTTATTGAATGGGGGAGTGAACATGCTGATTGGATATATTAGGGACATTGTCCGCTATCCGGTGAAAAGCTTTCGTGGGGAAAGCGTGAATAAAACGAATGTAATGAATTATGGACTGTATGGGGATCGCAGTCATGCTTATCTGGATGAGTCCAGGCCAGGGAAATACTTGACCATTACTCAGTTTCCGGAAATGGTTCGTTATAAAGCAGGGTTTATGGGTGAGGAAAATTTGAACAAATATCCGCCTGTAAGAATTACAGCTCCGGACGGAAAACAGGTCCCCTGGAATGATGAACAATTGATTAAAGAATTAGAACAACGTGCTTCCGCAGAAATTACCCCGGTGCAATATAGCCCAATACATGTTCCAGAAGGGGCAATTGAAGAAGAAAATATTTTAGTAGTGACAGACGCTTCCCTGATGAAAATGAAAGAGCTATGGGGAAAAGAAGAGCTGGACTTCCAGCGGTTTCGTCCGAATCTGGTGCTTTCCCTGATAAAATATGAACCCTTTATGGAGGATCAGTGGTTTGGGAAGACGATGAAGATTGGCGATGTGGAGTTAAAAGTTAAGCGGCATTGCGAACGGTGCATGATTATTACAGTAGATCCTGAAAGCGGGGATAGGGATCCAAGCCTGCATAAAACGGTGATCAGTGAAAGGAATAATCACTTCGGTGTTTATGTCACCGTCCTGAAAACAGGTGAGATTGCAGCAGGGGATGAGGTTTACCTTTTTGAGTAAGAACATGTAAACTAGAAGCAAATGTTTCCGGGAGTGAACATATGTTTCAGGCTATTATTTTATTTATACTGGCCGGTGTCGCCGAAATTGGCGGAGGCTATTTAATCTGGCAATGGATACGCGAAGGAAAGCCTCTTTCATGGGGGATCAGCGGAGGGATTATCCTTGCACTATACGGTGTTATTGCTGCATTCCAGAACTTCCCGTCTTTTGGAAGAGTGTATGCTGCATATGGAGGTGTTTTTATCATTCTGTCCATTTTATGGGGATGGGGCATAGATAAAAAAACACCGGACTTTTATGATTGGCTTGGTGCAGGGATTTGCCTTATAGGGGCATCTGTAATCCTGTTTGCACCTCGTCAATAAGAACGAAACTGGCCCAGTTGATGAACTGGGCTATTTCTTATACACTTTCACTCAATCTCTTGCCTTTTTTCTGCATCCCTGCAGCAATAATGAGGACGAAAATACTTGCGGATATTAAGGACCCATGGAAGACCCAAACCATTTCAGCCAATGATAATACTTCCAGTACAAGAGGCGCGGCAACAAATCCGAGGGCAAAACCCAATGATTTAAAACACCCCAGATTAACCCATAATAAAAGCTTTGTTTGCTGCTGTCGACCTCTTCTGCCAGCAGCGGAATCCCTAAATTATGCGAAGCCCCTGCAAATGCCCCGATAAGAAAGACAATATTGACAAGCAGCAGCATCGGTTTAAGCAAGATAAATGAATAAACTTCCTTCAGATCCCGGCCAATGGCGGCCAGCTTTTCTTTAAAGCTGCTGCTGATTCCTTCATTCAGGGCTGGTTCAGATGTTTGCCACTTCATTTTAAATAAAACAAGTGCAGAAATAACGTAGGTTGCGGCATAAAGGATTAATTTAATTCGCAATACGAAATTTCAGATTTATGTTAAAACAGGATTTTAAAAAACTTAGTAGAATTAGTAAACCAATACAAAGAAGAGGGAAATGAACAATCGTTTCCGTGGTAAGAATGCAAGAATCCTCAAGTGATAATGGAAGGGGACTGTCGATGGCTACTCCAGTAATAAAAACAGACAGAATGATTCTAAGAAAAATGAAAAGAACTGATCTGCCTTATCTGATGGAAATCTTTTCTGACCCGGAGGCCATGAGGTTTTATCGCTCAACAAAAACAAACGAGCAGGCTGAAGATTGGATCAGCTGGACGCTGGGTAATTATCGGACATATGGTGTCGGCCTTTGGATTGCGGAAGAGAAAGCTTCAGGCAGGTTTTTGGGGCAGTGCGGGATTACCCCGCAGGATACAGGCGGTGTTACGGAAATGGAGATCGGCTACTTGTTTGCCAGGCGTGAATGGGGAAAAGGCTATGCCACGGAAGCGGCACTAGCCTGTAAAGATTATGGCTTTACCAGCTTAAACTACAGGAAGCTGGTTTCCATTATTAACGTTCATAATCTTGCATCTATCCGTGTTGCAGAGAAAGTAGGCATGAAAAAGGAAAAAACCTTCCATAGAGCGGGAAATATGATGAATATATACGCTATTATCAACGGTTAAAAGATGTTCTTATAATGTTCATTAAACACCTTGAATAGCCTTTCATCTCCACCGCGGTCGGGATGGAGGGCTTTTAATAGTTTTTTGAATTCTTTTCGGATGATTTGCAGATCCTCATCAGGCTTCAGGTCCAGAAGCTTTGCAGGCTGAATTTCTTCATCTGCTATCAGTTTTTGTGCCTGAATCATTTTCTTCAATGATTTCACTTTGGATTCCTCTATTTGGACACGGGTATTCAGGATTTCGATTTGCCCTTTCAGGTCTTAAACCTGAAGCAGGACTACTTCTAGCTTTTGGCGATACCGCACTTCTTTTTCCTGAATGATGAAATCAGCGAGATCCTTCATCTTTATGGAGTAGCTGACTTGCCTCCTCGCGCTGCGTTCCGCTTTTATTTTGCCTTCTTCTATCCAGCCCTCAACGTCTTCGCCATTCGCTTTTATTCCAGATTTATGCAATTGTGCCACAGCATCAGTAATGTTCATTTTTCTTGCTCGCTCTCTATAAAATCTATACAGCAGTCAAAATAATCATATCACTGATCACTTTCAGAAAAATAACAGAGGGATGACATAGTATTAAAGTTTATTTACATGATTGTTTCTGGCTAACTCGAAAAAGAATCACCCATGTATAGGTGATTCCTTTGAAGGACTCTACTTTATAGGACGCTCAAGCGTCAGGATTTCATCCTCCATTGAAGCATATTGCTGTTCCACCACATGCTTTACATCAGCGATTGCTGCATTGTAGAAATGCGGGGCCAAAGACTCCTTAACAAAATCCAATACTCTTTCTGCAGCGAACTCAGATAGATCCTCATCTCTTTCCTCGGAAAAGAAAATCTGGATATCCTCAATCATCTTTTGCTGCTGCTCTTTTGTTATTTTAATGAACACGATATGCCTTCCTCTCGGTTTAGGATACATGCTACTATACACGGAAACTTCAAAAATTGGGAGGGTTAACTCCTGCCGGTTATGCCTCATCTCCGTAGACATCAAATAAAGAACTGTAGTAATCTTTTACATAAGTGTTTTTTGTTGCCTTCTTTTTCGGATAGAGGGAAATAGGAATAGATGACAGGGCAAGAATAGAACTGCATAATAAAACCAGATAGAATATTCCAGATAGAATGAACATGAGGAAAACCTCCTTTAGTTGTTAAAAAAAGCTTAATTTATGAAACGCATTTCATAGCAAGAAAAAAAGTAAAAAATACAGGTGGGTTTATGGCAAATATTAAAGATATCGCTAAAAAGGCAGGAGTTTCGGTTACAACCGTTTCGAGGGTGCTCAATAATCATCCCTATGTGAGGGAGGATAAGAGGGAAGCGGTCTTGCAGGCGATGGAGGAATTCAATTACCAGCGGAATATCAATGCTGTTCATTTGAGTAAAGGAGAGACCCTTCTTATTGGAGTGGTTGTTCCTTTTACCAATCACCCCTATTTCGGTCTGCTTGTAGAAGGGATTGCCAATGAAGCCATGAAAAACAACTATAAACTAGTTCTTTTTCAGACGAATTACGAGGAAAACAGGGAAATCGAAGCTTTGAAAATGCTTCAGCACAAGCAAATTGATTCATTAATCATTTGTTCAAGAATCTGCGGCTGGGAGGTCATCAGCCAGTTTACCGAGTATGGCCCCATCGTCCTTTGTGAAGATGCAAGGAATCAGAATGTGTCCTCAACCTTTATCGACCATTATATGACTTTCACTAATGCTTTAGAGTATTTATATAATAAAGGGCATCAGAAAATCGGGTATTGCATTGGAAGAAGGTCCGGCGCCAACAGCAGGCAGCGCGGAAAGGCCTACTCAGATTTTTTAAGCCGAATTGGGGAGTCCTATAATGAAGAATATATCTTTTATGAGTGTCTGAATTTTGAGCATGGCGAAGAAGTGGTTCAGCGGTTATTGAACATGGAAAATCCTCCGACCGCGCTGCTGGTAACAAGTGATTTTGCTGCTGCCGGAATCGTTACATCCTGCAGGGAAAAAGGGATTCGAATTCCCGGGGATATCGCGATTATGGGATTTGATAACCAGCCGATAGCCAAAATCATGCACATCACCACACTAGAAATCCCGCTGGTTCAAATGGGGAAAAAGCTGATGCTTCAAGCGATTGATAGTGAAAGCCATACTCATGAGGAGATATCGGTGAAACTGATTGAACGGCAGACTGTTTAGGATGGCGGGTGGCGCTTGGGTGGCCGTGGAAGCTGGAGCGGCTTCGGACGGAGAAAACATAGTGCGTAGTGTCTGAGTCGGAAGCGACTTCGGACAGCGAAAGCGGGAAACGGAGTGTCTGAGTCAGAAGCTGGAGCAACTTCGGACACAGAAAGCTGAAATCGGAGTGTTTGAGTCGGAACCCGGCAGAACTTTGGACACAGAAAGCCGAAATCACAGTATCAGAGTCAGAACCGAGCCCTACTTCGGACACAGAAATAAAAAATCATTCCTTCTTTCAAACCAGAAAACAGCTAATGGGAGCCACAACAGAATAATTATCCCCATGTCCCCAATACTAAAAAATATAAGGCTGATGTTACATGGAGTGCGTACTCTTAGTTTTTCTGGCCTGGCTGGTGCTTTCATTATTTATGTGTTGGTGTAGGCCTTATTTGGTGTTTTTTTTCAATGGGTGTTAACAGCTGCAGATATTATTACCCTGCAAAAAGGGTATAAGCTCATTCATTCATTCCCAATCTTTTTGCTGACTCAGACACTGACAGGCGTTTATATTCAGGTGCTCAAATCAAAGGAATCACTTACAGCTGCTGAATAGGCCGCATTTACTGTTTTCATGAAACTTTTTCCTGCTTCTGAACGTATGACTTACTAAAAGAAGCTGAAAGGAGAATAAATATGAAAGCAGAAAAATGTCCAAAGTGCGAATCAAATGAGCTGGGGAAAGGGAAGCATTCGGGTTATGGGGTCATGTTTCCTGTGGATAAAATGAGTCTCGGTTCTGATATTGAATACCTTATTTGCACAAGCTGCGGTTTTATCAATTGAAGGGTATGTGAAAAAGCCGGAGAAGTTTAAAAATAGAATGTAGGAGCATCATGAAAAAATATAAGTTAAAGAATCATTTTAAAGGATTAAAAAAGGGAACGCACTTTTACTTGATTGCTGAATCTGAATTTATTGGCATTAAAGAATATGTACTGCGGACAAAAGATTTATCGTACCGGATCTCCATTAATGAGGCCGAGCTGAAGAGGAATTTCACATTCATACCCAAAGAGTAAGTAAAGAATGCTCAGAGCATGCCGCCCGGAGCATTCTTATGAAATTGTTACCATATATCCCCGCGTTCTTTCTTCAAAGCCTTCATTTTTTCAACCCATTCGTCTACTCTTTGCTTGATTTCCTCACTTTCCGTTTCAGCTGTATTCCGGTTTTTTTCATGAAGTTTCATATACAGATCCTTCATTTGGCCGCTGCGTTCATAGCTCCATTCACGGAGTTCGGATCCCTGTTCATCTGTGATCCAGCCGTTATCTCCCATAATTGTGACGGCATCAAGGATTCGGTGTGCTTCACGCCTGCCGGCCGTAAATAATTGGCGGGGATAAACTTCACCAATTTCATACTCATCCATCATTTCCCAGGGGCTTGGCGACAGTGTAAATGCCCAGGCCAGGTCGCCTGCAGAAGGAAGCCACTCGTACTGAATCGTGTTTTTCAATTCATCCGGGCTATCCGCTTTTAAATATTCCCCATTGCCGGCTTCCGCTACTGCTTTTAATTGGTTCTCGGCTTTTCCATCTACATCAAACCCAATAATATTTACAGTATTGCTGCTGTTATTTTTCACAAGGTTTTTACTGGCCTGGACAGGGTCGCCATCACAGGTTTCGGCACCATCACTGACAATGTAGATTGTGGTTGAGCTGTCATAGCCGCTGCTCATTTCTGCTGCTTTTTGAATGGCGCCGGCAAGGGGCGTCCAGCCTTTGCTTTCGAATGAATCAACAGCTTCGTGAAATTCCTTCTTGGAATATTTGCCCATAGGATAGACTTCCTCTGCACCTGAGCAGGAAATTTCTTTATCAGTTTCTGATTCAGAGCCTTTATGGCCATATACCACAAGGGATACATCACTGCTTTGGCCAATCGTCTGGGCAAAACTCTTGACTGCACTTTTAGCAATATCCATTTTCACTTTGCCGTCTGCCTGCAGCAGCATGGATGAACTGGCATCCAGAAGAATAATGGCCTGTTCTGCTGCCTTTTTTTCTTCTTCTCCGGGTTCTGACTTGGTGGGATCCGGCAGGTAAGGTTCTTCAAAATCGGGTTTGTAGGAATTGGACTTTTCAATAATGTCTTTATAATGTGGACTCGCCAGCAGGGAAACTAGCCCTTTTTTAATAGAGTCTGTATCTTTGGCTTCCTTCGTCAGCTCTTCCAGTTTGGGCGTCATCTTCCGTAAAAGTTCAGGATCAGTTTCCGGTGTAACTTCAATGGCTTCAATGTCTTTTTCGTATGTAAGGTCATCCATTAGGGTTCCAGGAGGCAAATTTAACAGGGTTTTTTCAGAGACCTCTAAGTTAATATTCTTAGACTCTGCTAAAATGCTTACCTGCTTTTCTTCTTTCTTTTGCTCTTCTTTAACAGGTGAATCAGCGGCTGTTTTCTCTTTGTCATTGCTGCACGCGGAAAGAATCAATCCGGCAGACAGCAGCCATAGACCATAACGTTTCACAGAAATTCTCCTTTTGTTTATATTTTACTAATAATAGAGTGTAACATGGATAAAGCTGGTTTTGAAGTAATTTCCATATGAAAAGATTTTTTTACAGCAATTTGGTATAGTTGAAGATAGATATTTTGCAGAGGAGGCAGTCTGTTGGAAAAAGCATTTCCGATTCTTGAAACAGAAAGATTAATTCTAAGAGAAGCAACTGAAGAAGATGCAAAAGATATGTTTGTATACCTGTCAGATCAGCTGGTTGTAAAGCATATGGGAATCTCAGCCTGTGAAACTCCAGAGGAGGTGCTTGGAGAAATAGAATGGTATAAATCCATTTATACAAATGGCACAGGAATCCGCTGGGGCATCACCCTGAAGGATTCAGGGAAGGTCATTGGGAGCTGCGGTTTCCTGAATAGGAATCCGAAACATTACCGAAGTGAAGTCGGTTATGAACTAAGCAGGGAGCATTGGGGAAAAGGAATAGCGAATGAAGCCCTTGAGAGGGTGTTGAAATTCGGTTTTGAACACTTGGGGCTTGAAAGGATAGAAGCTTTGATCGAGCCAAAAAATCTCTCATCCCAGAAGCTGGTTGAAAGGCAGGGCTTCACGAGAGAAGGACTGCTTAGGCATTATGAATATACTAACGGGAAATTTGATGACTTGTATATGTACTCCATTTTAAAAGGGGATTTATAAATCGATACATACGAGGAGGATATTTTTATGAACTACAATGGCCGTACCTTTGTTTCTGTGCAAAATACAGAGAATGGTGAAGTTTCATCAAAGACCTTTTTTCATTATAAACAGGATGAAAATATAATATCAGCTAGTTATGGCGGGGGAGAGATCATTCAGGGGACACTGATTGGAATTGCCAATGAAGACGGATGTTTGGAATTCAGATATAACCATGTGAATAACAAAAATCAGCTGCGCGGCGGAAAATGTCTCTCCACCCCTGAAATTTTGGCGGACGGCCGCATCAGGCTGCATGAAAAATGGCAGTGGCAGGATGATGAAGGAACTGAAGGACAGTCGATTATCGAGGAAGTAAAAGAATAAAGCAGGCGGCATGCCAGCCGGAGGGAGCTATCCCTCCGCATGCAGCTTCAGGTTCTGTCGGCTTCTTTTTGTTTTTTCTTTCGTTAAGGTGAAGAAGACAACAAAGCCGATGAATGATGTAATAAATAAGATGGCAGCCATTGGCACTGCAGTGGTTTCATCAATGCTCACCAATGGGGAAACAGCTGACCCCAGCACTAAAGGAAGCATTCCTATAACAGCGCTGGCACTGCCGGCACGATGCCCCTGATTTTTCATGGCCAATGTAAACGAGCTGGTGATGATCATCCCCATTGAAGTCATATAGATAAATATCGGAATGACAAGCATGAATAGCGGCCCTTTAATGATAGTCATAATTAAAAGGAACGAAGTGGCACTTACCGCAATGCAGACCGCTGTCCGGAGCAGGCTTCTTTCCGGAATGACACCTGCCAGGCGGCCAATCAGGAAACTCCCCGTAATGATGGCCAATCCATTAATGCCAAACAGGATACTGAACACCTGTGGCGATACACCATAAATCCCCTGATAGACAAAGGGTGTCCCCGACACATAAGCAAAGCTTCCGCCATGTATGAAACCAACGATAAGGGCATACCCGATGAAGGAACGGTCCCTGAAAAGTCCCCCCATGCTTTTAACGGAATTCCCAATCGAGCTTGGGACCCTTTTTTTCTGGAGGAAGGGTTTCTTTTAATCGGAAATAGATCACCATGGTAATAAATAATCCCAAAAAGCTTAGAAAATAAAAGATGGATTTCCAGCTTGCGAAAGGGATCAGTAGCAGCGCACCGCCTGTCATTGGCGCAATCATCGGAGCGGTTGCATTAATCACCATAAGCAAGGCAAAAAATTTCGTCAGCTCTTTTCCGCTGAAAACATCACGGACAACTGCCCGGGATAGGACGATTCCGGCAGAGGCGGTTAATCCCTGCAGAAAGCGGGCTGCAATAAAGGCTGCAATATTGGGTGAAATGGCGCATAAAAGGGAAGATACAGCAAATAGAGAGATTCCAATGAGAAGTGGTTTTCTTCTTCCATGCGAATCACTGAGCGGTCCCACAATAACCTGTCCAGCTGCAAGTCCAATCAAACACGCTGTTAAACTCATCTGTACAAGTGAAGCTCGGGTATTGAAATCATCAGCGATATCTGGAAAGCCTGGCAAATACATATCAATATTGAATGGCCCCAAAATTCCAAGCATGCTGAGGAGAAAAGCCAGCGCAAGCCTCTCTTTTCCAGTTGGATTGTGGATCATGTTAAACACCTATCTTTCTATGAAGCTGTTAATCTTTTACATAAATATGGCTAGTATACGCCAGGTGCAGGAGGATGTCCAGCGGAGAATGCTGTAAAGAAAAAAATCCATGGCCATATAGCCACAGATTTAATCATTAGCAATTGCAGATCATCAATACATTGCCATCCGGGTCCTGAAAATTGAAATAAGCAAAATCTCCAATACGTTCAATTTCTCTAACAATTGGGATTCCCTGATTTTTAACAAAAGCGTACGCCTCGTCAATATCCCGGGCAAAGAAATTAAATAAAACGTGACCGGAAGGAGTCCATTTGAAGGATGGATCAAAGGTGTGGTCATCCAGTGTAAGTCCGGTTTGAGAGGTGACCGGAATGTTGTATACCGGTGATTCCACATCATCCATATTAAAAGGCAGTCCAAGGAGACTGCTATACCATTGAGCCGACTTTTTCAGGTCCTTGACATGAATAAACACATTATTCACTTTACCTGCAATCGGGGAAGCAATTGACTTCATATACTCACCGCTTTCATTGTATTTATTTTACATATTCTCTATAGTAGGGGAAATTCCTTTTTTGGCTGCCTGTGTGCGGTCATTTTTATTAATTAAAAAAATCTGAATGGAGTAATATAGGTGGTTCAAAGGCTAAAATGCGACAGAGATGTCTGTTTTTGACATTAAAAAGGGCCTTTAGATAGGCACTTTTTAACGATTTTCCAACAAATTGTACAAGACGGGTGTAAATGCTTTCAATTATAATTAAGGTATCAGATAGGAAAGGGGATGCGTTCAAGTGGAACTTTTAATGGAGCAATGTGAACATGGCCAGCAGGAAGAACCTTGTGAAGAGTGTGCCCCTAATAAAGAAGGGGAAGAGAATTTCGATACCTCTGATTATGACTATCATAAGAGACTGTGGTTTTAAAGAAAGCAGGAACTAAAAACGCTTGGGAATAAATTTCCAAAGCGTTTTTTCATAGTTTCTTTCTTCTCATCCATTGCGTGGCAGCCCATTTATCACCAATCACAACAGGTGCTCCGCCATGAAGTGTCAGATCGTTTAACTTTTGGTCATTGTAAAAGTATTCAAAGTAAACAGCCATGCCTTTTTGTGGAGAAACAGAGAAGTTAAGCTTTGGAAAATACGTTTCCCCGCCCTGTTCCACATCATTCAGGTACATGACAAGCGTGCTGAGTCTTGGATTGCTTGCTGCTCTGCTGGTTGAAGAGAAGAAGTCAAAGTGTGCTTTATATTCCTGTCCAATTTTATAATTAAGAATCTGCAGCCCTTCACCATGCTCAACAGGAATGTTCATGATTTGTGATACTCTTTTCTCGATTCTGGCGACGAATTCATTTTCTCCTTCCTCGAAAAACGTACTGCTGCTGGTTCTGAGTTCATCCACTTCAAGGGAGTTGGCAACTTTTGAACGCTGCATGCGATCTTTTGACTTCTGAATCAGCTGATCACATTCTTCATCGCTCAAAACATTTCCCAGTACCACAATTAATGGTTCTGCGAATTTAGCGATTATTTGAATTTCCCGATCTTCTGTAATAATTTTATTTCCAGCATGATCAAAAATCGTTTGTTCTTTAATAGATGCATCCATTGCCATATACATCAACCTCATTTATTTAGTTTTCTGAGAATTCAATATATTTTGGTGCTGCTTGACGTATTTCTATTTGTGTTTTTTAACAGTTTTTCAGCTGGCTGAATTTATTTTACACTCTGATATGAAGGAATTCTATCTTTTTTTTCTGGGAAACTATTAAAAATTTAAAAGGAGCAACCGCATTTTATGGATTTAACGGAATATATTTCATACATAAGCCAGACTGAACAAAAGGAGATGGACGGTGTATCGAAATAGAGTTTCATACTATTTAGGCCAGAGTCGACACGGCACTTTTTCCGCATTTAAAAATGGACTGATTATCATACTCGGGGCAACCCTTGTGGCTGTATCCCTGCAATTATTCCTTGTGAAAAATTATGTCATTGACGGTGGCATTGTCGGATTGAGCATCCTCCTTTCACATGTTTTTCATGTAGATGTTGGTGCCTTGATCCTGCTGTTGAATCTCCCGTTTTTAGCGGCAGGCTTTTTCTTTTTAGGAGGAAGATTTTTGGTGTTAAGCCTGTTTGCCAGTTCCGTACTGGCAGGGGAAACATACATATTGGCTCCATTTAAGGAAGTGACTAATCATCCCCTGCTGATCATTATCATTGGAGGACTTTTGCTTGGTACGGGAGTGGGGCTCATTATCCGGTTTGGGGCCTGCCTGGACGGTACAGAAGTTTTAGCGATATTATTCAGCGAGCACCTGCCGTTCACCATCGGGCAATGCATTTTGATCATGAATACCCTGCTTTTTGGAAGTTCCGTTTTTTTATTCGGAATTACAGAAGCGGCATACTCCCTTGCCACATTTTTGGTTGCTTATAAAACCATAGATACCATCATAATGAAGACTTAAACATTTTCGAATAATTTGATGGGCTGGGTGCATCCTAAGATGCCATAGCGAGATCCCCTTTCGTTCATTTGATATCTTAACCGTATCATACGAAAGGGGACTTCCCCGATTGTTTAATAAGGCTTATTGGATTTCTTAATGATTCAAAAGTGCAGGGATTAAGCCCCTTTTTGCTGCAAAATACTGACTTCCTCTTCTTTATCTTTCAGTGATAGGAATAGTACTCCTGCAATGATGAAAACACCGCCCAGCAATTGATAGCTTCCTTTAGCCAAAGGAAGGATATCAATGCTGCCACAAGTGGCTCAATACTGGATAAAAGACTGGTTTCTGTGGGGGAAAGAAACTTTAGACTCCCAATATAGAGCAAAAAGGAGAGGGTGCTGATCACTATGATGCTAATTAACATAGATAATGTACCCATATTAAGGGCTCCTGCCATGTTGGCAAAGCTGAATGATGGCATCAGCAAGTATAGGACTATTCCTCCAATCAGCATTCCCCACCCGATGATTGTCATCGTTCCCCAGGTTTTAATAAGAGAAACAGGCTGCAATGTGTAAAAGGCAAATCCAAGCGCTGTTAAAAACCCGATCCATAAAGCCTTATCTGACAAAAGGATTTGGTCCAGAGATCCGTTGGTAATAAGCAGAAAAATTCCTGAAAGAGCGGTGGCAATGGCCAGCAAATGGATCTTGGCTGGCCATCTTCTGGACTCAATTGCCACATAAATCGTGATCAGCACCGGTCCGGCAAATTGAAACAGGGTGGCTGTAACGGCATTGCTCACCTGAATGGTTTCAATAAAAGCATATTGCCCTCCAAGCATCCCCAAAACAGCAAAAAGAAGAAGCTGTATCCAGTGGCGGGGATATTTCCATATCGCAAACACATTTACTTTCCGGAATGATAGGAAAATGAGCGTGAAAATGCCTGCCGTAATCAATCTGATAACTAAATAATCACTTGATGATAAGCGGGTTTCCTGAAAAAACCATTGCAGCATTGGACCGGATAATCCCCACAAAGAAGCTCCGCTTATGATCATGATTAGTCCCAGCCTGCGTGAATTACTCATGTTGTGTGTCTCCTTACTGTTGTTGTTATTATCATGTATTATAGATAATAACTGGTGTTGTTAGAAGGGTCAGATTATTAATATTAAAGGGGGTCAGATTAATGTCCGAGTTAACTCCAAATCTAGACTTTACCAGCAGTGAGCCACTATATGTGCAATTATATAAATATATTAAAAACGAAATTAAGACAGGCAATCTGACAGTAATGGCAAAGCTCCCTTCCAAAAGGAAGTTTGCCAGATACCTTCAGGTCAGTGAGAACACAATTGAATCTGCATATGAACAGCTCATGGCTGAAGGTTATATCGAATCGAAGGCTCGCAAAGGATATTTTGTGTGTGCAGTTGAACAATACCATTTTTCTTCAAATGAAGAGCCTATCGCTGAAGAAAAGCTGCATATAGAGGGTAAGTACCTTTATCATTTTACACATTCGGGAGTGGATATTAGGACGTTCCCATTTTCTGTGTTCCGGAAATTAACAAATCAAGTCCTGGCAAAGGATAATGGCGAGGTTCTATTGCTCGGCCATCCTCAAGGTGAGCTGGAGCTGCGGAACCAGATTGCGGAGTATCTTTATAAATCCAGAGGTGTAAATTGTTCTCCCAGCCAAATTATTCTTGGTTCAGGAACACAATATTTAATGAAAAATTTATTGCAGCTGCTGGGTGAAAGTATCTTTGCTGTTGAAAATCCTGGCTACCACCGCAAGCTCGTCATCTTTGAAAAAGGGATGGACAATGTCAGGGATGTTCCCCTTGATAATGACGGACTTATTTTGTCACAGCTGAAAAAATCAGGAGCAAACATCGTCTTTGTCACTCCATCCCACCAATTCCCATGCGGTATGATTATGCCTATTGCCAGAAGAATGCAGCTTTTAAAATGGGCAAAGGAAAAGCCTGGCCGTTATATCATTGAAGATGATTATGACAGTGAATTCCGCTACACAGGCAAGCCGATTCCTGCCCTGCAGGGGTTGGATAAGGATGAAAAGGTAATTTATATGGGCACATTTTCTAAAGCCCTGCTTCCCTCTATACGGATTAGTTATATGGTCCTTCCAAGGCCTTTGCTGAAAATTTATCAGGAAGATTATTTCTTTTATGCTCAAACTGTTTCCCGGATTGATCAGGAGGTATTGTTAAAATTTCTTCAGGAGGGTTACTGGGATAAGCATATCCAGAAAATGAGGGTTGTTTATCGTAAAAAACGTGACAGTCTCATGGCAGCAATTTCAAAGTATTTTCCTCATTGTGCTGAAGTAATAGGACAGGATTCAGGCTTGCACATCCTAGTCCGTCCAAATAATGGGATGACCGAACAAGAACTTATTAAGAAAGCTGCTGATGCAGGCGTTAAAGTTTATCCAGTATCACAATTTGGAATGAGTGACGGCCATACTATACTGCTGGGGTTTGCACTGATGTCTGAGGAAGAGCTGGAAATGGCCGTGCGGCATCTTTCGGACGCCTGGTATAGCAATTGAAGTAATTTCAGCAGCCGCTAACTCCCTATCAATATAGTTATCAGCGGATAAGGCGGAGCCAGCGGCAGGTTTGGACGAAATTAGTGTGCTATAGTGAGAACCCCGTCCAACTTCCGACACAGAAACGGGTAAAACTTGAATCTGAGTCAGAACTC
>NZ_BCUY01000073.1 GCF_001591465.1 Cytobacillus firmus NBRC 15306 | reverse complement strand
AAACCCCCACTGATTGAAGTTTCACTTTATAAGGAGGCATTTAAAGTGATTGTTGAAGAAATTATGAAAACGGATGTCACGTCCTTGTCAAAAGGACACACTATTGCCGATGCCATAAGAATTATGAGCGAAAAAAGAATCCGGCATTTGCCAATAACAGATGAAGATGGCAGACTCCAGGGACTTGTAACAGATAGGGATATTCGGGACGCCACACCTTCTATTTTTCATACAGAACTGTTTAAGGAAGATCTGCAGAGACCGCTGAAAATGATTATGAAGACAGATATCATCACTGGTCATCCGCTTGATTTTGCTGAAGAAATTGCTGCGGTTTTTTATGAGCAGCGGATTGGCTGCCTTCCCATATTAAACGATAATAAGCTGGTTGGGATTGTCACAGAAACCGATTTGCTTCATACGTTAGTTCAATTGACGGGAGCTCATCAGCCAGGCTCGCAGATTGAAGTGAAGGTGCCGAACAAGGCGGGCATGCTGTTTGAAATTGCTGAAGTCATCTGCAAAAGGAAAGCAAATATCCAAAGTGTCCTTGTTTACCCTGACAAAACGGATGATAAATTCAAAATATTGGTGATAAGGGTACAGACAATGAATCCTACACTTGTAGTAGAAGAATTGAAAAAAGCAGGCCATCACGTTTTATGGCCAAATATGCCGGGGATTTCACTATGACACATGATTCAGTATTTGTTTATTCGGAAGACCTGCTGAATTGCAAATTCGGCAAAAATCATCCTTTTAATCAGATAAGGCTGAAGCTGACACTCGATTTGCTCAAAAATGTAAATGCCATCGATGACTGTCATATTATCCCGCCGCGCCAGGCTGCGGATGAAGAGCTTCATATGATCCATGATCCTGATTATGTAAATGCTGTCAAGCTTGCCGGCCGGGGACAGCTTCCGGAGGAATCATGCGAAAACTATGGTCTTGGAACAGAGGACACACCTGTTTTTCCCAATATGCACGAAGCGAGCTCTCTTTTAGTAGGAGGCACCCTGGCAGCCGTTGATGCCGTTATGAGCGGACGTGCTAAGCACGCACTGCACCTTGGCGGAGGCCTTCACCACGGTTTTCGGGGAAAAGCATCAGGATTTTGCATTTACAACGATAGCTCAGTAGCCATAAAGTACATGCAGGAGAAATATAAAGCCCGTATTCTGTATGTGGATACAGATGCTCATCATGGTGACGGTGTCCAATGGTCATTTTATGATGATCCGGATGTATGCACTTTATCAATTCATGAAACAGGCAGATACCTTTTTCCCGGTACCGGAAATGTCAATGAACGGGGACAAGGGAAAGGATATGGATTCTCTTTCAATATTCCCGTGGATGCGTTTACTGAAGACGATTCATGGCTGCATGCATACCGTACAGCTTTTCGGGAGGTTGCGGAGTTTTTCAAGCCTGATGTAATACTGACGCAAAATGGTGCTGATGCACATTATCTTGACCCTCTTACCCATTTATCATCTACTATTAAAATATATAGAGAAATTCCGAAATTGGCTCATGAAATTGCCCATGAATATTGTGGCGGGAGATGGATTGCAGTCGGCGGTGGCGGTTATGATATTTGGAGAGTTGTTCCCCGGGCATGGGCCATGATTTGGCTCGAAATGACTGAAAACTCTAACTGTTATGGCAATATCCCGGAGGAATGGATAAACAAGTGGAAAGAACACGCACCTGTGCCTCTTCCCCTTGAATGGGATGATCCGGCTGATTTATATAAGCCTATCCCCCGTAAAAGTGAAATTACTGAAAAAAATGCCCGGACAGTGGACAAGGTTCTTTATCCCATCCGGAACAAATCAATGACAGAGTCTATATAAGAAAAATGACTGGCCGGAAACATCCGGCTGCAATTTCTTCATGTAAATAAACAGGTCTGGCTAATGCCGGACCTGTTTATTAATTGTTCTCTTCATTAAATTTCGGATCAGAAATAATGATTTCAACACGCCTGTTTTTCTCCCAATTCTCCGGTCCGGAATTAGGAACGATGGGACGGGTTTCCCCGTAGCCGACAGCCATAAATCTGTGGCTGTCAAGTTTATGTCCTTCTGTTAAATATCTGATTACTGTACTGGCTCTGGCAGCAGATAACTCCCAATTGGATGGATATCTGTATGTAGTTATGGGCCGGTCATCAGTATGTCCTTCCACCTTCACCAGGTTGGGCATGTTTGCTAACAAGGTTCCTACTTTATCCAGGAAGGGGTATGAGCTGTCTATCAGACTGGCATCCCCCGATTCGAATAAAACCTGTTCCTGCAGGACGAGAACGACACCACGCTCCGTCCTGTTTGCCACTATAACCTCTTCTAAACCATTCACATCCAGAAACGACTGAATTTCCATCTGGAGCTCATCAAGAGAATCTGATTGCCCGCTGCCTTCTTTATCCGTATTTTCTTCCATTTCTCCCTGATTCTCCGCCGGAATGATGGACGGCTGGAAATCAAGCACCTGTCTGTCCCGGAAGGAGTCGGATATTGCCTGAAATTTCATTAAATCAATCTGTGACATTGAAAATAGCAGGATAAAGAAAACCAATATTAATGTGACGAGATCTGAAAAAGTCACCATCCAGCTCGGGGCACCTTTGGGAAGCTCAGGAGGTCTTCGCCTACGCCTCATGATCCAGCGCCTCCCCCGTGTTTACTGCCCTCTCAAGCTCTCTCCGTTCCTCAGAGGATAAAAAGGCGCTCAGCTTCTCCTCCAGAATTTTTGGATTTTGACCGGATTGAACACCGATGACCCCTTCAATAATGATCTCCTTTAGAAATACTTCCTTCTCTGTCTTTAAAGCCAGCTTTGCCGCCATCGGCAGAAAAATAAGATTGGCCAGAAGTGAGCCATATAATGTAGTCAATAAGGCAATGGCCATGTTTGGCCCAAGAGTGGAGGGATCATTTAAATTTTTCAGCATCAGAACCAGACCGATCAGGGTTCCTATCATTCCCCATGCCGGAGCATACTCACCCGCTCTTTCAAGAATGCTTCTGCCTTTTCTGTGTCTCTCTTCCATCGCCATTATTTCGGCATTCATAATGTCAGTAATGACATCCGGCTCTATACCATCCACAGCCAGATAAATGCCTTTCCGAATGAAAGAATCTTCGACTTTCTCGACTTCAGCCTCAAGCGACAACAGCCCTTCACGCCGGGCACGCTCAGAGAGTTTGACAAAAATTCCAATCAGCTCGCCAACGCTTTGTTCTTCACTGGAAAAAACCTGCTTAAAAACGGTGCCCATATTCCTGATATCTTTTAACGGAAAACTAACAAGCAGCCCGGCTATTAATCCGCCTAAAACAATAAGGATTGAAGAAGGGTCAACAAATGATAAAAACCCATCTGCCCCCCCATTCCACATAATCCCAAAAATGAGCATAGCCAGGCCCACCATTAACCCTGCAGGTGTTAACATATCGAACTTTCTCATACTCTCTCTCCCTGATCCGCTGCATTATCAAAAAGTAATTTGACAGAAAGAAACGCCTTTCATATTAAGGCGTTTTTCTTTCTTCCCTTGTCTAGCTGCAGCGCCTAGCCCCTCGGGTCACTTCGGTCCAGATGCTGAAGTCAAAGAACGACTTCAACTTCTGGCCCTACAGCGCTTGTCGGGGCTGGTCGAGGCGCTTCCGCTTTTCTTTTATATCGGCATGTTTCTTATTTTGTTGAGCTTCGTTCTTCAATTCGATGTGGAAGTACAACAATTTGCTCATCGACTGATTCTTTATTCATAAGTTTTGTAAGTAATCTCATGGCAACTGCACCGATATCATACAATGGCTGTACAACTGATGTCAGCTGAGGACGTACCATTAAAGTCAATCTGGTATTGTCTGAACTGATGACCTCAAAGTCTTTAGGAACATCATAGCCTTTATCTTCAGCACCATGGACGATTCCCAAAGCCATTTCATCAGATCCTGCAAAAATAGCGGTTGGGCGAGGTTCAGCCTCGAGCAGTTTTTCAAAGGCTTCTATACCTGAATCGTACGTATAATCTCCTTCAACCACCAATTCATCACGGAAGGATACTTCAGCTTCTTCCAATGCACGCTTATAGCCTGCAAGCTTCTTTTCCTGATTAATCGGCTCGCGGAGGGGTCCTACCACAAGAGCTACATCTTTATGGCCTTTTTCAATAAATGACTTTGTGACATCAAATGCTGCCTGTTCATAATTAATATTGACTGATGGAATTTTGCCCGTTTCTTCAATAGAACCGGCCAGTACGATCGGAACCGGAGACTTTTCAAACTCTTCTACAAGCTCGGACGTAATGTTGCCGCCCATGAAGACTATTCCATCCACCTGTTTCCCGAGCATAGTATTAAGCAAGTGCAGCTCTTTTTCGATATTCTGATCGGAGTTGCTGAGAATGATATTGTATTTATACATTGTCGCAATATCTTCTATGCCCCTTGCCAGTTCTGCAAAAAAGGTGCTCGAAATATCAGGAATGATCACACCGACTGTAGTGGTTTTTTTGCTTGCCAATCCTCTCGCAACCGCGTTGGGGCGGTATCCAAGCCGGTCAATGACTTCCATTACTTTTTTTCTTGTTGCGGGTTTAACATTCGGGTTGCCGTTTACAACACGAGAAACCGTTGCCATTGATACATTTGCTTCTCTTGCCACATCATATATTGTTACATTCATTACTGACACTCCTTCTTTAATTAGCGGTCACTTCTATTACTTTATATTTTACAGCAACACGACATAACCTACTCATTTTTTATCCTAATTTGCGAGTGGTTACACATGTACAATTATGTATCTAATCATACGACAGTCCAGGAATTGCCGCAATGTCAAGGCATATATTTCTGAAAAAAACTTAAAAGTTCACTTTACAAGCGAAAAAGAGCCCTCTGCAATTAGCAGAAGGGCTCTCCATATTTTGAATAGTTCCGCTGATGCCGAATCAGCATGCGCGAACGGCTCTTATCCCGATGGTCACACTCTCAGCAATGCTGAAGATTGAAGCTCAGACATAAAATGGTCAAATTGATTTAAATCCATTTGCTGTGCTGAATCTGAAAGGGCAACAGCCGGGTCAGGATGAACTTCTGCCATTACGCCATCTGCGCCGATTGCCAGCGCTGCTTTTGCTGCCGGAAGAAGCAAATCTCTGCGGCCTGTTGAATGTGTAACGTCAACAAGTACAGGCAAATGTGTTTCCTGCTTAAGGATTGGCACTGCCGAAATATCCAGTGTATTGCGTGTTGCCCGTTCGTAGGTGCGGATTCCGCGTTCACACAAGATGATCTGTCCGTTCCCCTGGGACATGATATATTCCGCTGCATTAATGAATTCTTCGATTGTAGCTGCAATTCCGCGCTTTAAAAGAACTGGCTTATTTACAGCACCCGCTGCTTTTAATAACTCGAAGTTTTGCATGTTTCTTGCACCAATTTGAATAACATCAATATAATTTACAGCTGTTTCAATATCATTAGGGCTTACAATTTCAGAAATAACTGCCAGATCGTATTCATCTGCCACTCTTTTTAAAATCTTCAGGCCTTCTAGGCCAAGACCCTGAAAATCATATGGCGATGTTCTTGGTTTATATGCTCCTCCGCGAAGAAGCTTAAGCCCTTTCGCTTTTACAGCTTCAGCAACCGTTGCTACCTGCTCATAAGATTCAACTGCACATGGGCCAAAAACAAGATGAGGATTGCCATCTCCTACTTTTTCACCTTTTAAGTCCACAATTGTGTTTTCAGGCTTCTTTTTGCGTGAAACAAGAAGCGCTTTTCTATGATCATCTTTTTGAAGTTCAAGGCCTGCTTTAAAAATCTCCTTGAACATATGCTCAATTGTTGAATTTTCAAAAGGACCGTCATTATGCTCTTTTATCAAATCAAGCATTTTGCGTTCCCGGACAGGATCATAACGATAAACCCCTTGTGTTTCCTTTACTCTTCCGATTTCTTGAACAAGTTCTGCTCTTTCATTGATTAAAGCTAAAAGCTGAAGATTCAGCTCATCCACTCGATCACGAAGTTTGTCTAGTTCATTATTGCTCATTTCCTGTCCCTTCCTTTCGATTCTCAATTTAAGCCGTGGCTGGTTTCAGGATCATGCACAAAGCCCGCATCTAAATGCGCACCGAGTTAAGCATTTCCATCTTTCTCTTTTACGGCCTCTGGATATGTGATACATTTTTTATAATTAGGGTTATTATATATGAATTATTCAGACATGTCACGAAAAATTTCTTTATTAATTAAACGCTTTTAAGTGGTAAAGCGATTTTAAGGCATAATTAAGCATTCTATGACATTATAAAAGAAGGTGTATTGCTTTGGACGAACAAAAAAAGCTTTTTGCACTGGATATCGGCACTCGCACGGTGGTCGGAATTATTTTGGAAGAAAACGGCGGCCAATACCATGTGAAAGACATCGTGATTAGGGAGCATGCAGAGAGGGCCATGCTCGACGGCCAAATCCATGATGTTCCGGCTGTTTCAAAAATTATAGCAGAAATCAGGGATGAACTTGAAGTGAAACACGGCCCATTAAATAAAGTTTGTGTAGCAGCGGCAGGCAGGGCTTTAAAAACGGAAAGATCTAAAACATCGATTACCATTAAAGGAAAACCGATGATGCAAAAGCAGGATATACTTCACCTTGAGTTAAGTGCGGTTCAGCAGGCGCAGGCAACCGCTGCAGAAAAACAGGCAACTGAAAAAAGCTATTATTACTATTGTGTTGGATATTCGGTTTTATACTATCGTCTTGATGGTGAAGAAATCGGCAGCCTGATTGATCAGCAGGGGGATGAAGCATCTGTCGAAATCATTGCTACCTTCCTGCCCAAGGTTGTAGTGGAATCACTCATCTCAGCTCTTCAAAGGGCTGGGCTGGAAATGGAAGCTTTAACACTGGAGCCAATCGCAGCCATTAATGTCCTTATCCCTCCTTCAATGAGAAGGCTGAATGTGGCACTTGTTGATATCGGTGCCGGAACATCCGATATTGCCATAACAGACTTGGGCACAGTTACTGCATTTGGAATGGTGCCAGTAGCAGGCGACGAGATCACCGAAGCCATCAGTGACCAGCTTCTGCTGGACTTCCCTCTAGCCGAAAAGGCAAAAAGAGACTTGCATGTATCCGATACGATTACTGTCACAGATATTCTTGGCTTCCAAGCAGAAATCAGCAGGGAAGAGACAATTGAAAAAATCTCTCCAGCACTTGAACGTTTGACAAATTCCATCTGCGAGGAAATATTGCGGCTGAATAACAGGCCCCCAAAAGCCGTCATGCTGGCAGGCGGCGGGAGCTTAACACCCGGACTTCCTGACAGGATAGCGAACAGACTGGGCCTTCCGGCAAACAGAGTTGCAATTAGGGGAATTGATGCTATCAGCGGGCTGAATTTACCGGATTATACAGACCGTGGCCCTGAGTTAGTTACCCCAATAGGAATCGCAATTGCCGCTAAAAAAGCACCGGTCCAATACTGTACTGTTTACGTCAACGATCAGCCTGTCCGGCTATTTGAGGTTAAAAACCTGACAGTCGGGGATTGTCTGCTGGCAGCAGGCATTAAAATGAATAAGCTTTACGGGAAACCCGGACTTGCCATGATTATCAATTTAAATGGGCAAAACATTACGATCCCTGGAAGCCATGGAGAAGCTCCTGTCATTACACGCAACAGCCTCTCAAGTGCTTTGGATGAAGAAATCAAATCAGGGGATATCATAACGGTTTCAAAAGGGCATGACGGATTGCCTGCTGAAGTTTGTATAAAGGATTTAATTGATGAAGTTCCGGAAAAGTCTATCACTATTAACGGAAGGCAGTACACAATTCATCCTGCCATTACCTGTAATGAAAAAGTCGTCTCCCTTGAGCAGATTCTTGCTGATCGGGATAAAGTAGAGTGCAGGGTCCCGGAAACAGCTGAAGAAATCTTAACAATTTTAAATCTAAATAATTTATTAGCCGAGCTTAAGCCATTTCGAATCAGCATTAACGAAAAAGAGACTTTCCTCCCGCGCCATTCCGGAAAGCTTTATAAAAACGGCCTTGAGGCGAATCATCATAGCATTGTAGATGATGGTGACAATCTGCGAATTGAAAAAAGAAGCACACTAACAGTAAAGGAACTAGCAGAAATTAAGCAGCTGGCACTTCAGGAGAGCATCCCGGTCATTTTTAACGGCATGAAGATAGAGCTGTCCAGAGGGATTCTCGAATTTCAGAGAGAAGGAGCTGTCCTCACGGAAGATGACGAGATTTCTGCTGGGGATGCGATTACAATCCTGAAAAAAACAAGGTCCCCCTTTATTTTTCAGGATATATTCAGCCATGTTAATGTTGATATGCCTGCTTCCTCTTCCGGAGGCTTTGTACTTTTGAAAAATGGGGAAAAAACATCTTTTCATGAATCTGTAGAGCCTGGTGATCACCTTAAAATTGTGTGGCCTGCCATAAATAATAAGAATTCAACTATTAAGTACAGCTAAAAATTAAACCCATCCGATTGGATGGGTTTTATCTGTTTTCCTTCACAGCATTCAAAAGGGAGTCATATGTAATCTTCCAATGTGATGCATGCCATACAACATCTCCATTATTAAACAGAATTGCCTGAGGCGACTCATGTTTAATATGAAAAGCTTCTGCAATGTGATTGGACAAAGGGCGATCTTCCTGAACAACTAAGTAATAAGCATTTACATCTGTATGCTCTTTTACAAAGCTTTCATATTCTTCATAAGCTGCACCGCTCACAGGGCATGTGGAACTGTGTTTTAAAAGCAGCAGCTGCTCTCCTGATTCTACCGCTTGATCAAATGCTTCATGACTATCAAATTTATTCATTATTCTTGCCTCCCTAACTAAGCCAGGCAAAGCCTCGCTCTTTTAAAATTAAACAACGGTGAAGTAATCGTACCACTTCACCGTTGTTTAAACAAATAATATTAATTATACTTTTGCTCGGTTTCGTCAAAAGCTTTTTTCGTTTCTTCCAGCTTCATTTGGATCTCTGCATCATTGACTGGCGCGTTTCCTTCAGTCTGGAATGTTTCGTTATTGATAGCTTCACCCTCTTCTTCGGATGTGCCGTTTACAGAAGCTTGTCCATTTTGATAGTCTTTTATGTTTTTCACTTTATTTACAAGCTCATTGGATTGCTTCGTCACTGTTTGAGTTAACACACTTGTTTTCTCTTTTGCAGCATTAGCCAGTTCAGTGCCTTTTGTCATAGCTGTTTCGCGGTACTGACCTGATTTTTCTTTTAAGATGGCCGCTTTTTCGCTTAAATCGCTTTGAAGCTCTTTTCCTGATTTTGGAGCCAGGAACAATGCTGTAGCTGCGCCAACCATGCCTCCTATAAGAGCACCAATCATAAAATCTTTCGTATTGATATTTTCCTCTGTTTTTACCTGGTTTGAATCAAATTGAGTACGGTCTTGGCTATTCATTCTCTGTTTTCCTCCTCTAATTCTAGTATCTTGCTCTTTCTCTCTGGCGTTCGGGCGGAAGCATTTGTTTCTCGCCTGCATTGTACTGATAAGGGTCTTCTTTTCTCATTTTCCACTTATCCTTGATTTCGAGGAGAACATTGCTCCACTGAACCACCTGTGAGATTTTATCTTTATTCTGTTCAAGCTGTGTGTTAACAGAAGATGTGATGTTCTGAATGGATCCATTAAATTTGCGGACAGAGTCACCAACTTCTTTTACCGCAGTTACGACACTGTTCAGATTTTCAGACTTCTGCTGAAAATCTGTTGCCAGTGAATTTGTTTTGTGCAGCAGGACTGTTGTTTCCTTCGTGACACCGTCTAACTGCCTTTCAAGACCTGCCAATGTGTGTGAAACGTTATCTAATGTCCCTTGCAAGGATTTTAATGTTTTTGCCAAATAAATGACCAAAACAAGGAATGCAATCGCAATGACTGCTACACTTAAGTATAAAATTATTTCCAATTCCTACACCTCCGGTTTTCTGTATATTAACTTTTTACCCAGATGCACTGCCTCTAAACCAGGAGTACATTAATAGATTCAACTTGTAAAGTCCAAATTCCTTCTCATACGGGTATTTTCATCAGTTAAAGTAAATATTAGCATAATTGGAAAAGGTTAAACAAAACCATTCATTTCGGTTACAATAATAGTTGTCGGAAAAATAAATTTAATGGAGGTATATATCCATGAAAGATCCCCGTATTGAAAAACTCGCGAAAAATTTGATTAACTATTCAGTCCGTCTTCAGAAAGGCGAGAAAATCCTTATCGAAAACTTCGGACTGCAGAAAGAATTGGTGACGGCACTGGTTAAGGAAGCATACGCAGCTGGAGGATATCCGTTTGTATCATTAAAAGATCATCAGGTGGATCGTTCCCTGCTATTAGGAGCACAAGAAGAGCAATTCAATATGATGGCTGAATTTGAAGCAAATGTTATGAGCAAAATGGATGCATACATAGGACTGCGCTCCGGAGACAACATCAATGAGCAGGCTGATGTGCCGGATGATAAAATGAAAATCCATGGTTCAACAATTGGACAAAAGGTACATAGAGAAATCCGCGTGCCAAAAACGAAGTGGGTGGTCCTGCGCTATCCTAATGCTTCCATGGCCCAGCTGGCTAAAATGAGCACAGAGGCATTTGAAGATTTCTATTTTGATGTCTGCAATTTGGATTACGGCAAGATGGATAAAGCGATGGACAGTCTTGTGGAATTAATGAATAAAACCGATAAAGTCCGAATCACTGGTCCTGGTACAGACCTTTCCTTCTCGATTAAGGATATTCCGGCAATCAAATGCTCCGGCCAGATGAATATCCCTGATGGAGAGGTTTATACTGCCCCTGTACGTGAGTCTGTGAACGGCGTTATCACTTATAACACACCATCCCCATACCATGGTTTTACATTCGAAAATGTCAAGCTGACATTTAAAGACGGTAAAATTGTTGAAGCGGAAGCCAATGACAGCGAACGCATCAATAAAATCTTTGATACGGATGAAGGTGCACGCTATATTGGTGAATTCGCCATTGGAGTTAACCCGTACATTCTTCATCCGATGCAGGATATTCTGTTCGATGAGAAAATTGATGGAAGTTTCCACTTTACACCGGGACAATGCTATGACGAAGCGTATAATGGCAATAAATCCAACATCCACTGGGATATGGTCAACATCCAGCGCCCTGACTATGGCGGGGGCGAAATCTACTTTGATGATGTATTAATCCGTAAAGACGGACGATTTGTCATTGCTGAACTGGAAGCGTTAAATCCAGAGAACTTAAAATAGGAGTCAGAATTCTATGTAAAAAAAGGATGCTTCCTGAGCGGAGCACCCTTTTTGTGTGAATTATATTTGATTTTCGTATGCCTGCTGGAATTTTTGGATATCACCGGCACCCATAAACATAATTACACTTTCTTCATGATTCCTTAAGACAGCCGTTTCTTCCTCATTTAGAATTTGTGCATTTGGAATTTTATCCTTTAAGTCATTAATCGTGAGTTTTCCATGGTTTTCCCGGGCAGAGCCAAAGATTTCGCAAAGATAAACTTTGTCAGCCAAATTGAGGCTTGATGCAAAATCCTCAAGAAATGCCTGAGTCCTCGTAAATGTATGAGGCTGGAAAACGGCGACAACTTCCTTTTCCGGATACTTTTGTCTGGCTGCTTCTACGGTTGCCTTAATTTCTGTCGGATGGTGGGCATAATCATCAATAATTACCTGAGAGCCCACTTTCTTCTCGGAAAATCTTCTTTTCACCCCTTCAAAGGAAAGAAGCTGTTCCTGAACAATCTTCGCATCGATCTCTTCATAGTGACATAAAGCGATGACAGCTAAAGAGTTCAAGACGTTATGATCTCCATAGGCGGCAATTGAGAACGTCTCATAGAAGGTATTGCGGACAAAAACGTCAAATGTTGTCCCTTCAGTCGTCTTCACAACATTGCGTGCCTGGAAATCATTTTCTTCTCCGAAACCGTAAAATACGACAGGCACTTTAGCCTGTATTTTTTGCAGCTGTTCGTCATCACCGCATGCAAAAATGCCCTTATTCACTTGCCAAGACATCTCCTGAAAAGCAGAGAATACATCTTCAACATTGGCAAAGTAGTCAGGGTGGTCGAAATCAATGTTCGTCATTATCGCATAATCCGGGTAGTAAGAAAGGAAGTGTCTTCTGTATTCGCAAGCTTCAAAAACAAAATACTCAGCTTCTTCGTCCCCTTTGCCCGTACCGTCTCCAATGAGGAATGAAGTTGGTTTTGCACCTCTCATAACATGTGCAAGCAAGCCTGTAGTGGATGTTTTTCCATGTGCCCCTGTCACTGCAATGCTTGTGAAATTCTTCATAAAATCACCTAAGAAGCGGTGATAGCGCACAACAGGCAAGCCAAGCTTCATTGCTTCCTCAATCTCTTCATGCGTGTCCGGATATGCATTCCCGGCGATTACCGTCATGCCCGGCTGTATATTTTCCTTTTGAAAGGGAAGGATCTTTATTCCGGATTTTTCAAGTGCCACCTGCGTAAAAAAGTGTTTCTCAAAATCGGAGCCTTGAACCTGATAGTTCATATCATGCAGAACTTGTGCCAATGCACTCATTCCGGACCCCTTAATACCTACGAAATGGTAAATAGTCATATAAAGAACCTCCAACCATCGTATATCTGTAAAACAGTATATGACATATATCTAGTTTTGCGCATATCCCCTTAGAAGACATGCTTCCATGACTTTGCTGCTAAGCTATTCCGCTGTCATTTATATTAACTTACACTTTAATATATTGAATCATTATATCATTAATCGATTTTAAAAACTATGTAACGTATTGCCAGCTATTTATTCCCTAAACATTACATATAAACATTGGATATCAGGAAGGCTCTCTATTCCCGCCCTGGAGCTGTTTAGCTTTACGAGAAGAATGCAAACCCAGAAGTGAGCCTTCCATATCCATTTAGGAGTATTGCTCTGTTATTCAACCATTTCAAGGCGGGGATTGGGGCGGTAACGGCGTCCTGCCTTGGCTGCATGCTTGCCGTCTATCATCACATTATCCCCCGTGAACCCAGTAGTGATCTTCAGAAGGCTGCTTCCCACCCCATAAGTATCAACTGGAACACCTTTTTCTTCAAAATCACGGATTCGTGATTCGGTGAAACCTCCGCTCACCACAATCTTCACATGGCCAAAACCTTCATCATCAAGCGCTTTTCTTAAAGCAAAAATCAGTTCAGCATTGACTCCCCGCGGGTCAAATGTCCCCAGGACATGCTGATTTCTTAAGAAATATTGATCAATCATTGTTCTGGATGTGTCAACCCGGACACCTTTAAGCTCATCGCCAAATGCCCTTGCGACTTTCAGGGAGTCAGTGATTGCATCATTGTTATAATCTGCCAGAGCAACTAAATCGTCTTCAGGAAACGTCTCCTGATAAGCTTCAGCAGCCGCGACGATATCTCCCTCAAACATTTGAATCAGTGCATGCGGCATTGTCCCCATGCCCTTTTTGCCCCACCATTCGTTCATGGCATGTGTAGCCTGGGCTGTTGCACCCCCAATATAGGCTGCATATCCATCACCCGCCTGGGTGGTATAATGATCATCCCGGTCCCCCATGAATATAACCTGTTTTTGAACACCGGAAACTCCTGCTGCTTTTACCACATTATAGACATTTGTGGCAACCGAAGTTCTTCTGGCCAATATGCCGTCAATGATTCCTTCTAGATAGCCGAAATCCTGATATCTTCCAGTTATGGTCATTACTGTTTCAAAGGGTGAGATCTTGTCACCATCTTTTAATGAATGGATTTCCAGATCATCCGGACGGTCCGCAAATGTTTTTAATAGCGCAATGACTTCATCCGTACCGCATAGAACGGCATGATTCTTTTGAAAAAACTGCATGGTTACAATTTTATCAACGTGAAATTTCTTAACAATTTCTCTGGTCTTTAGGAAGTAAACCGCTGAAAACCAGCCATCTCTTAAACGTTCATCAAATTTAAAAGTCTGGTTTGTCAGACGCTTTATTTCTCCCTTAACCTTCATTTCAATTTCCTTCATCCCAAGCTCCTTACAAACATGAAAGAAAGCAGGTTTGCCTGCAGACTTGGCGTTGCAAGGAGCAGGCCTCTAAGCCGGCAGGACGCCAGCTTATGAATGCTTTCTTCGTTATCGTAGTAGTTATTCATATTATTTTAAACATGCAAGTAAAGAATACCATGGATTAATTTAATGTACTAGTGTCTTGTATGGATTCAAGATCAGCTGCAGTAATTAGCACATCCCTCGGTTTGCTTCCTCTATTTTCTGAAATGAACCCTTGTTTTTCCATCATATCAATCAGCCTGGCTGCCCTATTATAGCCTATTTTAAATCTTCTTTGCAGACTTGAAGTGGAAGCAGAGCCCTGATCAACAACAAACTCGCATGCTTCGAAAAACAGTTCATCCTCTTCTTCAATGGCTTGGGCTTTTTTCAGAAGTTCTTCCTGCTCAAATAGGTAATCAGGTTCTTGTTCCCTGCGTACATGGGCTACTACATCATCAATTTCTTTGTCTGAAACAAATGTCCCCTGGAGTCTAACGGGCTTTGAGGATCCATTTTCAAGGAAAAGCATATCTCCCCGGCCCAGGAGCTTTTCCGCTCCGCTTATATCGATGATTGTTCTTGAATCAATTTGTGATGACACAGAGAATGCAATCCTTGTTGGTACATTCGCTTTGATTAAGCCGGTAATAACATCTACGGAAGGCCGCTGGGTTGCGATAATCAGATGCATTCCGCATGCACGGGCTTTCTGTGCTATCCGGCAAATGGCTTCTTCCACGTCGGCCGGCGCCATCATCATCAGATCTGCCAGCTCATCAATCACAATGACCATAAATGGAAGCTTCTCTGAATATTGCTGATGCTCTTCTGCCAGCTCATTAAAACGGTTTATATCCCGCACACCGGCATGGGCAAATAATTCATATCTGCGCTCCATTTCCTCTACAGCCCACTTCAAGGCAGCTGTTGCTGCTTTTACATCGGTAATAACCGGGCTGACCAAATGAGGAATTCGATTATATGGTGCAAGTTCGACCATTTTCGGGTCAATCAGAAGAAGCTTTAGTTCATCCGGACTCGCCTTATACAAAAGGCTTACCAGGATCGTGTTGATACAGACGCTCTTCCCTGATCCCGTTGCACCGGCAATTAAACCGTGCGGCATTTTCCTTAAATCCGTAACTATCGGCTTTCCTGAGATATCCAGCCCAAGCACAGCCGTCAATGGGGAGCTGCCATTCTGGAACACCGGTGTGTTTATGATCTCACTGATAAATACCGGACGGCTGCTCTGGTTTGGAACCTCAATGCCGATTGTATGCTTTCCTGGTATTGGTGCCTCGATCCTGATATCCCTTGCTGCCAGACTAAGCTTTATATCATCCGAGAGGTTCGTGATTTTATTCACCTTGACCCCTGGTTCAGGCTGCACTTCAAATCTTGTGACAGAAGGTCCTTGGGTAACATTGACTACCCTGGCCCTGACATTGAAATTCTGCAGGGTGGAGTTTAACATCTGTTCCTGTTCGTAAAGCCAATCAGAAGCTTCATCCATGATTACCGGCGGTGTCAGTAATGTCCGGGAAGGAAATTGGTAATAAGAAATGTCATCTTCCGCCCGATATATCTGCTGTGCCTTCATTCTGTCCGATTCCGGTGAAGGCGAATAATCCTCAATACTTTCTGCTGAAGCAGCAGACTCCTGGATGCTTTCAGATGGAAACATCGCGATATTACTTTTTTTTTCATCTGCCGGCTTTGGTACTTTCATCTGCTGGTTCAATTTTTTTCTGTCATTGTTCAGCATAATGACATTGAATGGGATTGACCCTCTGGAAGAAGGCTTTTCTTCTTGAACATTTTTTTTCTGCACTGGATTTGACACATCTTCATTCTCTGATTCTATGTTTATATCCTGATTTAATTGACTTTCCTCTGTGCCCTCTTCAGCCTCTGGTTCAGGGATCATATGAGAACTCAAATCAGCCTGTCCTGAAAGTTCTTCTGTGTATTCTCCTGTTTCTTCTTCTTTTTCTTCTTCATGAAGTGCCTCTTCAATCATGTTTGCGAGTGATCTGCTGATTTCAGATTTTTTTTCATGATCAATGCTCTCTTCATGGTTTGAAAACTCATTGCCGGCTGGTTTGGAAGAACCAGGATGGCTGACAGGTTCCGGCTGATCCCGCCATGCTGCATGTGTTTCCACTTCATAAGATTCTGTTTCTTGGTTTTTCTCCGGAACTTCAAACATTAATTCAGATGCTTCACCTATTTTATATTTTTTTGCAGCCGATTCCTCTGTTTCCAGTGCAGCAGCCTGTCCCTGGAAAGCTTCCAGCTTATCGGCAAGGACGGTTTCTCTTCCTTTTAATGAATCAGCCGCAGTCATCTTCGGCCGCTTAGGAGGAGTCTGCTGAATTTTGCGCATAACCTCATCGTATGTAAGTTCCCTGCGGTTATTTTCCTGTTCCTTCTCTGATTGATCCTTGGGAGTGTTTGAACCCGGTCTCTTAAATCCATATATCGGAGATGGAATTTCTGTTGGCTGGAAAGGCCTTTTCTTCTTGGCTGCTTCTCTTTCGTTGCGGGTCAGTATTTTTTCTTCACTTGCAGGTGATGGCACAGTCTTTCTTTTCCGCTCTCTTTCTGCGGAACGGGGCATCCCTTTTTCATGGAATGGAGAATCCGCTGGTTTTCTCTGCCGCTCCGTTTCTCTTCCCCTTGGCTGCCGTTTTTCAGGTGTTTCTTTCACCGTCTGCCCGCGGGAATGATCCTGTTTTTGCTGCCTCTTATTTTCCCGTGCTGCTTCATGGTCAGGTATGACCGGAAAACGGAATTGGCCTTTAGGGTATTGATACACTACTTTAGCATCTACATCTCTTGAACTTTCTTTTGTACTTTGAGAAGCAGGCTGTTTCTCATGGTTTCGCTCATCCGCATATTCTTCAAATTCCTCATATTCTTCATCATTATCTTTAAACATATGGAACAGCTTCTTTAACCAGCTCATTTATATCAACTCTTTCTATCAAAAACTTTGGTAGACTATCTATATTATTTTAGCAGTTATTCACAGATTTTGAATAAGAAATCCGAGAATGAGTCCTTTTAAAGGCAGAATGGGTAAATTTACAAACAAATGAAAGGCTGCAGACATACTTTCGACTCAGAGGAGTTAAAAGATTCATTTGTACAGACATCTGACTTTTTTCACAGTACTGTTTTAATTTTTAATAGAAATAATTGATTGTTATATGATTCGAAAATAATTGATCACTCCTGGGGGTTTATTTCCCCTTTTTCAGAATGGGTCAGCACGTTTAACAAAAAAAGGACCACGGTTGCTGTGATCCTAAAAAGCTATTTCTTTTTATTCTTACCCAAAATAAATATTGGTTCAAACTCTCCATTCTCGTATAGAAATGAAAGGGAAGTAATGGGCACTCTGCCGCTCGCAAAGAAACTCATAGTCATCTGGGCGAGAACGTCATAGCCTGTTTCATTTTTAATATCAGCAATGATTAATACATCCTGATGCGGAACTGCCACTGCCATGGTTCCTTCTGCTTGCCTGCTCATTTCTTTGATGAACGAATCATTCAGTATTCTGCTTGCATCATATCCATCATTCTTATTTAAGAAATAGAAAGTATTGCCTGCTACAGTATCTGATTTCAGATCTGTAGAGAGAGATCTTACATTAAAAAGAGCCGTTTCTTTAATTCTTTCCGGATCCCATCCCTCTTTTTCCATTAGCTGTGCATCAATAAGACGATACGTTTTACCTAGGTCAAGGGCATAATAGATCCGGGTTTCAGCCGTGTGTTCATCTGTCAGAAAAGGAACGCCTTCCTGTGATTCACCTGGAAAAGAGGTGGATCGGATGACCGGAAAAATGTTTCTTTCATGCCCGGACAAATGGGCATCCTCCGCCATTGCTTCTAATCCTTCCTCCACATAATATACGACCTCGTCAATTGCTTTCTCCTTATGCTCCTGCCATTTAGCAATTATGCCCGGAAGAGTGATGGTAATCCCTTTTCTAGTCTCTCTATTTTCAATTCTGAGCTGGTCTTTTTCCCTGTCAAAAGAAAAAATCCGATTCTCTTTTGCTAAGCGCTGCTCCAATTCATTTCTCATCTTTCTGCTATCCATTTTCATATATAAGCCCCTCCTTATGGGGATTTCATTTCAGATTCATTTTACACTAATAAACCCTCCTGCTCAAAAGAGATGCAGGAGGGTCTAAAAGCGGAAGCGCCTAGTTTTCCAGAGTTTGAATAAAGTTCTCGATTTCTTCCTGTGTTTTGCGGTCTTTACTGACAAAGCGGCCGAGCTCCTGGCCATCCCTGTATCCAATGAAGCTCGGAATGCCAAAGACATCAAGTTCAATGCAAAGATCAATGAATTGATCGCGGTCTACATAAACGAAATTATAATCACTATATTTTGCTTCAATTTCAGGCAATATTGGTTCAATCACCCGGCAATCAGGACACCAGTCTGCTGAAAACATGAAAATGTGTTTCCCGCTGCTGCGCATCTCGTTAAATTGCTCTGCTGATTCCAATTTTTTCATTTTCTTTCGCCCCCTGTGCTGATATGCATGTCTCCATATTGGATCCAGCCTTTTTTCCTCATATATTCAGATAATATCAGGCTGATGAGAGCGGGTCCAATAATATGCATGACGATGACCTTCATCCAAACGTCCGGGCCAAAGCCCATCGTGGTAAAAGTCATAATCTGGCCAACAAGCCCGCTTGTACCCATCCCCGCCCCTGCAGCATTGTTCTCCATTAGCCAGATGGTCGTGCCAAACGGTGCGAGGATCGCTCCTGCGATTGTAGGCGGAATAAGAATGCGCGGGTTTCTGATAATATTAGGTACCTGCAGCATGGATGTTCCAATTCCTATCGCAATTAAACCGCCCATTTTATTTTCCCTGTAGCTGCTCACAGCGAAGCCGACCATTTGTGCTGCACAGCCAATCGTGGCAGCTCCTGCTGCAACTCCGTGCAGATCAAGCATAAGCGCTATGGCAGCTGAAGAGATGGGAGCCGTCAAGGCAAGCCCCATTAATACCGCCACAATGATGCCCATGAGGATCGGCCTTTGCTCGGTTCCCCACATGATCAGACTGCCAAAGCTTTTCATTCCAAAATCAATTCCGGGACCAATAAATGTTGATACGACATAACCCGATGCAATGGTTACAAGCGGTGTTACAATGATATCCACTTTTGTTTCCTTACTGACCAATTTTCCAAGTTCTGTGGAAATAAGGGCTGCAGCGAAGCTCCCTGCCGGACCCCCAAGAGCCGCACCGGCAGCACCGCTTGCTATGGCTGAAAAGACTACCAGCGGCGGAGCATTCAGTCCGTATGCAACTGCCACTCCAATAGCAGGGCCCATCAGACTCATAGCAAGGATGCCCATATCCTGCAAATATTTGATATCAGTCTGTTCGCCAATTGTCTTGATAATCAGCCCGATGATCAGCGAAGCAAACAATCCCAGCGCCATGCTGCTCAGTGCATCTATAAAATAAACTTTAGCTGAAAGGGTAACCCCTTTTCGATTCAGGAAAGCTCTCATAATTTTCCCCCTATGTAAAAGTTCTGCATTTATCGCAGTCTAACGGGCAGTAAGACCCCCACTTCAAGACTCAGAGG
>NZ_BCUY01000072.1 GCF_001591465.1 Cytobacillus firmus NBRC 15306 | reverse complement strand
TTTCCGTGGGCCTCAACTAACAATCAGTGGGGGATAAAGCCCCCCCACTGATTGAAGTTTCACTTTATAGACGGACAAATGCTAAGGGGGAGCGGGCTTGATCAATATTTTACTTTGCGACGACCACGCGGTGGTCAGGATGGGTTTGAAAATGCTTTTAAATAACCATGATGACATGCAAGTGGTTGGTGAAGCTTCTGAAGGCAATGAGGGGATTCAGCAGGCCTTGGAGTTAAAGCCTGATGTGGTTGTCATGGATTTAAGCATGCCCCATGGGAAAGATGGCATGTCGGCAACCTCAGAATTAAAAAAATTAATGCCTGAAATAGCAATCCTTATTTTGACCATGCATGATGATGAAGAGTATTTATTCAGGGCGATTCAAGCGGGCGCTTCCGGGTGTATTTTAAAGAGCGCACCTCATGATGAACTGCTCGCAGCAATCCGGTCTGTTGCAAGCGGGAATGCGTATTTACATCCATCTGCAACCAAAAGGCTGATGGAAGAATATATCGGAAGTGTGAAGCAGGGGAACACCGATACTTTCAACCTTCTTTCCGACAGGGAAAAAGAAGTTCTTACATTAATAGCCAAAGGGTTTTCCAATAAAGAAATTGCTGAACAGCTTGTGATTAGTGTAAAGACAGTTGAAACACATAAAGGTAATTTAATGGAAAAACTTCAGATGAAAACCAGACCGGAGCTTGTTGCTTATGCCTTAAAGAAAGGGCTGCTTGGCTATGGAATATAAGGGGTGCAGTCCCGGAGAAAGCGTACAAGTTGATCAGGCTTGTGAAAAGGTGCTGACAGAGCTTGAATGTGATTTTGTTGGATTGGCACTGCAAAATACTGATGGCCCGGATGTAAAATGGCATTATGCCGCAGGAAACAGCAATGAAAAATATCAGCGGATTACAGTGAGGTATGGCAAAGGCATTGCAGGGAAAGTGATTTCAACCGGAAGGCCGATGTATGTGGACAACTTCCCTGAAAATATTGCCGGCAAAGCATTGGAATACCCTATTATGCTTGCTGAAGGACTGAAGCATGCATATGCTGTTCCCATTTATTTTAACGGGATCCCCAAGGGGGTCCTCTTGATCGGGAACCGGTCGGGGCAGCCTATAAATGAAAGCAGTCAAAGTACAGCAAGGGATGCAGCCAGGACACTTGAAAAAAAGCTGAATGGTTAAAATAATGCAACTGGAGGAACGTAAATGGACAGGAATAATCGGCTGGCGAAAAAGAGAGAGATTGATCCTGATTCCAGTGATGCAACGATTCTTGTAAATAGATTTGGGAACATCTCTTATACGAACGAGCAGGCTCAGGAGCAATTTGGATATAGCGAACAGGAGCTGCAGGGGAAGAGTCTTAAGGAACTGCTTCCGGAGATCAATCTGCTTGAAACAGAAGAGGGCAAAGTGGTTCACCAGTATGGACAGCATCGTAATGGTGGAGTATTTTCAATTTTTTATAGAATTAATTCTTTCAAGCTGGCAGAAGAAAGCTATTATCTAATCGTCTTTCACTCAGTCAAAGACCGTTCCCGCTTAAAAAAGCAGCAGTCATATCCGTTAAAGGAATTGGTTGACCTGCAATTTGCCCTTGATGAATCTACAATTGTCGCCTTTACAGACAGAAAAGGAAAAATCACCTATGTGAATGAAAAGTTCTGTGAGGTATCGAAATATTCTGCGGAAGAGCTGATCGGCAAAGACCATAGAATTATCAACTCTTCATACCATTCCAAGGATTTTATGGAAAGTCTTTGGACCACCATTTCCAGCGGGGAAGTCTGGCGCGGAGAAATTAAAAACAAAGCAAAAGACGGAACTTATTATTGGGTAGATACTACGATCGTTCCTTTTATTGATGAAAAAGGGAAGCCGTATAAATACCTGGCAATCCGGAAGGAAATAACTGAATATAAGCGTGTTGTCGAGGAGCTGAAAAATTCCGTAAACGAGCTGATTGATTTAAAGTTTGCCCTGGATTCTTCATCCATTGTGGCCATTACCGATCAGAAAGGCACGATTACGTATGTGAATGATCAATTCTGCAGCATCTCAAAATATTCACGGGAAGAATTGCTGGGCAAGGACCATAGAATTATAAACTCAGGGTACCATTCCAAAGATTTTTTCAGAGATTTATGGAGGACCATTTCTTCCGGGAGGGTATGGAAAGGCGAGATCAAGAATAGAGCTAAGGATGGAACGTATTATTGGGTGGATACCACGATTGTCCCATTCCTTACTGAAAAAGGGAAACCCTATCAGTACCTTGCTATTCGACATGAAGTCACGCAAAGGAAAAATGCAGAAGAAGAGCTGCAAAAAATGATGACAAGAATAATAGATGTTCAAGAGGATGAACGGAAAAGGCTGTCCCGGGAACTTCACGACGGAATAGGACAGAATTTGTACAGCCATCTGATTACCATTAATAGGCTTCAGGCAGAAATAAGCCACCCGCTGCTTGATCAAATGCAGGATGAGGCTACTGAGATCATTGAAGAACTGCGGGATCTTTCATGGGAGCTTCGTCCCTCCGTGCTTGATGATCTGGGTCTGATACCAGCGATCCGATCCTACCTGGTCCGTTTTTCAGAACATCATAATATCAACGTCCATTTTGATTGTTACCTGGCTTCCCGCCTTAGTTCAAATATAGAAATCACCATCTATAGAATCATTCAGGAGGCACTGACGAATATAAGGAAATATGCTGAAACAGATGAAGCAGCAGTTACAATCAGGCAAATGGAAGAAGAAATCCGTATTGTCATTGAAGATAAAGGCAAAGGTTTCAATGTTAATGAAGTTTCAAGAGGAGTCGGTCTATTTAGCATGGAAGAGCGGGCAAAAGCTGCGGGCGGTAGCTTAAATGTTTATTCAGAAGAAAACAAAGGGACAAAAATTATACTTGAAATTCCGATATAGAAAAAAAGCTGCCAAACAAATATGGCAGCTTTTCGTATACTAAAATATAGTTCCTAATATAGTGCCGCCAACGGCACCTGTCACAACAATGATCCAAGGCGGCAGCTTCCAATAAACAAGCATGCTGAACAATACTGCGGCAAAAGCAAAATCCGCCGGCTCCAGGATGCTGCTGGTCCAAATGGGATGATAAAAGGCAGAGACTAAAATGCCGACAACTGCAGCATTCACACCCATTAATGCACCCTTGATGTTAGGATTGCGGCGAAGAGTGTCCCAAAATGGGAGTGTCCCTAAGATCAGCAGAAAGGCAGGCAGGAAGATCGCGGCCGTTGCAAGCAAACCGCCCTGCCAGCCGTTCATTACTGCTCCAAGATAAGCAGCAAAAGTAAATAACGGCCCCGGCACTGCCTGAGCTGCACCGTAGCCAGCCAGAAAGGCTTCTTCACTTAGCCAGCCTGTTGGGACGAATTCACGTTCCAGCAAAGGAAGGACAACATGCCCGCCGCCGAAAACCAGAGATCCTGAACGATAAAAGCTGTCAAATAAAGCAACCCACTCCACTGCGGTTAGCTCCCTTAAAATAGGAAGCCCTATTAAAAGGCTAAAAAACAACACTAAACAGCCAATGGCAAAACCTTTTGAGATGGGAAACTCCATTGATGCATTATCGTTATCTGCATGCTTTTTATAGATTAAAAATCCGATAAAACCAGAGACAAGGATGACCGCAACCTGAGTAATGGCTGTCTGCCATAAAAGTGTTGCGATAATTGCAAGCAGTGCCAGCGTTTTTCGGGGAAGGTCAGGTACAAGCTTTTGTGCCATTCCCAGGACGGCGTGAGCCACTACGGCCACAGCGACAATTTTAAGGCCATGAATCCAGCCGGCTTCTGCCGGATTAATGCCTTGAAGAAGAATGGCAAAAATGATCAGAGCTATGACCGATGGCAAGGTGAAACCAAGGAAAGCCATTATGCCGCCGGCTGCTCCAGCCCTCATGACACCAATGCCAATCCCGACCTGGCTGCTTGCAGGACCGGGAAGGAACTGACAAAGTGCAACTAAGTCTGCATAGCTTTTCTCATCCATCCATTTTCTTCTGCGGACATACTCATCGTGGAAATAGCCGAGATGAGCTACAGGTCCCCCAAAAGAGGTTAGTCCAAGCCTTGTTGAAACCATTAATATTTCCAGTAAAGTTTTAAGGCCAGTTTTGTGTTTTTTCATATGCATCTCCTTTAATCCTTAATTTCTTTAAAAAGCTCATAAGCTTTTTTTCTCGCTTCCTCCAGAACCATTATCCCTTTTTCAGTTGCGGTATAATACTTTCTGATTCTGCCATCAACATTTTTCTTCTCCTGCTGAAGCAGCCCGTCTGACTCCATTGAATGCAGGATCGGATACAATGTTCCGGAACTGATGCTGTATCCATGCTCTTTCAGTTCTTCAGCCATCCATGCGCCGAAAACAGGGTGCTCCTTTGCATGATGAAGAATATGGATTTGAATAAACCCCAGGAACAGCTTGCGCAGTATTTTATCTTCCAAGCAAATGCCCCCCTTATTAATTTCGAAAATCGATATCGGTTTTCGATAATTGGATGATACCAAAATAAAGGTGACATGAAAAGGGGGGTATTCTAAATTTACAAAACTTTAACACATAAACATAAAAAAGAACGCTCTTCCAAGCGTTCCATTATTAACTATTCTGTTCATTTCTTAAAATTTCATAAGCATGATCACCGACTGCTGCCGTTAAACTTTCCCACAGGTGATCACGCAGCAAATCGAGTTCAATAATCCTTCTCGCCAGTTCTATTGTATTTTTTGTTTCCATAAGGGCCCCCCGGTTAATAAAGGCTTCTATTGCTGTGTTTTTTATATATTACCTCAAGTTCTGTTAAGGTCAGCTTTTGCAGAGCCGGTTCAGAATGCTGATATTCGCTTCCTGATTTGACCAGAAGATCAATAAGATATTGCCGTTTTTTTTCAATGGCTTTCCGTAAATATTGCATTTTCTATCTCCTCTTTTCATTAATGTTTTTGTATATTCTAAAAGAAATTTAGCTCTTATTCAGTTATTATGTTAAGTTTTCTTACATTGTTTTTGCTGCTTTGTAAGATTTTCTGACAGAAATAATGAAAAAGTTTGAAAGATTAGTATAATGAAATAAATTGGTCAGATTGAGGTGACATGATTGGAAAGAGAAGCCTCCTACAAAACCAGAAAAGTCATTTCGATTGGGACGGTCAGCGAACTGACTGGACTTAGTGAACGCCAGATTCGATACTATGAAGAGAGGAAATTGGTTTTTCCTGAAAGATCAAAACGAGGAAGCAGGAAATATTCTTTTCTCGATGTAGAGACGCTCATCGACATAGCCAACAAAAGGGAAGAGGGCGTCCGAACGGAGGAAATCCGCTCGGAATTAAAGAGAAAAAAGAAAAAAGACGATCAGGCATCACTTTCAAAAATGATTCAGGGTCAGCTTAATGCGCAGTTTGGAATCCGGAAGAAATAATGGGAAAGTGATTATTCTGCATGGAATAATCGCTTTTTTTATTCATTATCTATTCTGACTTATAAAATATACTGACAGGGATTTCGAAACATTTTTATATAAATTTTAGACAAAAGGTCTTTCTTTCGTTTATCATTTCCGTTAAGATGTAACCCTATATAAGAGAGTTTTCAATTTTAGTTTTATAAAGCAGGTGGAAAAATGGGGAAAGAATACCCGCCGACAATAGAAGTAATTGAGATATGCTTGCTTGCGGGGAAAATCATGCTCCAGGGCGGGGCTGAAACGTATCGGGTAGAAGACACCATGACAAGGATTGCTGCTTCCCTGGGTATACCGCACTCACATAGCTATGTAACGCCAACCGGAATCATATTTTCTACAGATGGAACAGAACCGGCAAAGCTGATCCGGATTTCAGAAAGGTCAACAGATTTGTACAAAGTGACTTTGGTGAACGGAGTTTCGCGCAGGATCAGCAGCGGTGAACTCGATGGAAAGGACGCATTGGCAAGGCTGAAGGAAATTGAAAGTGCCGATTATACTTTCCCTGTTTATCAGCAGATTCTTGCAGCCTCGATTGCAAGCGGCTGTTTTTTAATCATGTTCCTTGGAAGCTGGACTGATTTTATTCCAGCCATGATTGCAGGCGGTCTTGGGTTTGTATCATTTATATACGTACATAGAGTTGTCCAGATCAAATTTTTCTCTGAATTTATTGCTTCACTATTAATTGGCATTATAGCCTATTTCTTTGTGTACTCAGGATTGGGGACAGAGCTTGATAAGATCATCATCGGGTCAGTCATGCCGCTCGTTCCTGGGCTATTGATAACAAATGCAGTCAGGGATTTAATGGCCGGGCACCTTGTTTCAGGACTGTCCAAAGGGGCTGAAGCCTTTTTGACGGCTTTTGCCATTGGTGCCGGGATTGCTCTGGTCTTCACTTTTTAAATGCAATAGCGGAGGAAAATGCCTATGTTTATGTTGACACATATGATTACAAGCTTCATTGCATCAGCAGGGTTCGGAGTGCTTTTCAATGCTCCGAAAAAATCGCTGCTAAAATGCGGTTTTGTCGGGATGGTCGGCTGGTTCGTTTATATTTGGCTTGTCAATTGGCAGTATGATGCTGTCATTTCATCATTAATTGCTGCTTTTACCATCGCCGTGATCAGCCAGATTTTTGCCAAAATGTATAAAACGCCTATTATTATTTTTAGTGTTGCCGGCATCATTCCACTGGTCCCGGGAGGGATTGCGTATGATGCGATGCGGAATTTTGTTGAAAATGATTATAATATGGCCATTCAGCTTGCTGCAAAAGCATTCATGATATCCGGAGCCATTGCAGTAGGACTTGTCATTTCTGAAGTAATCAACCAAATGATCCGCAAAGTTCAGTTCAAATCAAGAATCTAAATTTTAAGCTATGGACGATTACATCATCTTTTTTTATGAATTAAGCGTAATAAAACCCCTAACCATCAGACTCGTCCCAGAAATAACGGGGCGGGTTTTTCTTGTAAAATATTCCTGGTGAATTTATAATCCTATTATGTTTGATTTTTTCAGAAAAAGGAGAATAAGATGATCCGACGGTTTTTTAGTTATTATAAGCCGCATAAGCGCCTATTCATTCTTGATTTTAGTTCGGCAGTATTTGTGGCAATTCTTGAATTGGGCTTTCCGCTTGCGGTTCAGTGGTTTATTGACAGCCTGCTTCCAAGCGGGAATTGGTCCATGATTGTTTCTGTAAGTGCCGGCCTGCTTGCTCTTTATTTGACCAGCACGCTTCTTCAGTTTGTTGTTAACTATTGGGGCCACAAGCTGGGCATCAACATCGAAACAGATATGCGGCAGCAGCTTTTTCAGCATGTGCAAAGGCAGTCTTTCCGCTTCTTCGATAATACCAAAACAGGGCATATCATGAGCCGGGTGACAAATGATCTTATGGATATCGGAGAGCTTGCCCATCATGGACCGGAGGATTTATTTATAGCGATCATGACGTTTGTGGGCGCATTTTGGATTATGCTGACGATCAATGTCAAGCTCGCTCTTGTAACAATATTTGTTCTTCCGTTTCTTGTATGGCTGATTACGTTCTGCAATATTAAAATGAACAAAGCATGGAAAAGAATGTACGGTGAAATTGCCGATGTCAACGCCCAGGTTGAGGATAGTGTATCTGGTGTGCGTGTGGTTCAGTCTTTTACAAATGAAAGCTATGAGATTAAAAGATTTAGAGAAAACAACAGCAGATTCCGTCTTGCCAAGCTTGCAGCTTATAAGATTATGAGCTTCAGTGCTTCCGGAGTCTATATGCTGACCAGATTAGTTACGCTGATTGTTCTTGTATACGGTTCCTGGCTGAGCTTCAGCGGGCAGCTTTCATACGGTGAATTGGTTGGATTTGTGCTCTATGTGAATGTGCTATTAAAGCCGATTGATAAAATCAGCGCCCTGATGGAACTGTATCCCAAGGGAATGGCTGGTTTCAAACGGTTTGTAGAAATCATTGATACTCAACCGGAAATTGAGGATACAAAAGATGCCATTGAGGTTGAATCCTTAAGGGGTGATATCCGTTTTCAGGATGTATCGTTCCGTTATGACGTGCATAAATCGGTGCTTGAGGGCATTGACCTTCAAATAAAAGCAGGTGAAACAGTAGCTTTTGTAGGACCTTCTGGAGCCGGAAAGACAACGATTTGTTCTTTGATTCCACGCTTTTATGATGTGAATGGCGGAAGTATTAAGATCGATGGCATGGATATCAGGGACATGACGAAAAAATCACTGAGATCGCATATTGGCATTGTCCAGCAGGATGTCTTCCTGTTTACCGGTACCCTGAAGGAGAATATAGCTTACGGAATGCTTGGAGCTACAGATGAGCAGATTGCGGACGCGGCTAAAAAAGCACACCTGCAGGACTTCATTGCATCTCTTCCGGATGGCTGGGAAACACAAATTGGGGAACGGGGATTAAAACTGTCAGGCGGACAAAAACAACGAATCGCCATTGCGAGAATGTTCCTTAAAAATCCGCCGATCTTAATCCTGGATGAAGCAACCTCGGCGTTGGATACTGAAACCGAACAAATTATTCAAACGGCATTGAACGAGCTTGCCGTAAACCGCACCACACTGGTCATTGCCCACAGGCTTGCAACCATCCGCAATGCGGACAGAGTAGTCGTTGTCACAGAAGACGGCATAGCTGAAGAAGGCACACATGATGAACTGATCGAAAAGAACGGAATCTTTGCAGGCCTTCATAATGTACAGTTTCAAAGATAAGCAGAATCCGATATGGGTTCTGCTTTCTTTAGATTGCGTAGAAATTTGGAAATCATATAATAAATTAAAATTAATTTTCAGAACAGTCAAAAAGTACTATTGGTTTTTCTGCATAATATGGAAAGTTTTAACTAGAACAGGACTTATGTGGTATAGACAACTATACTCTAACTCTATTAATCTTACAATATGTAAACCCTTTCAATAATAAGAGGAGGTTAAAGGCTGATGAAGATTCATAAAAATAAAGGAGGCACTATGAAGCATAAAACCATGCTTGTTGCGCTATCTGCCGCACTTAGCACATCACTCTTTATTCCGGCAGCATATCCTGCATCTGCGCAAAGCGCCGAAGGAGTTAAGCCAACGATGGAAATGAAAAACAATAAAGATGTGAAACACAAATTTCACCCTATTTTTTCGTGGGATCGTCCAGGGCCGATTTCTCCTATTCTTCATCCTGGTTCTGCAGCGGGAGCTGGGATGGTTCAGCAGCCGCTGGATCAAATCGATCCGTTAATGGAGGAAATGATTTCAGAAGGCGTCATGCCGGGTGCTGTCACTTATGTGGCAAGGCGAGGCCATATCGTCAAGCATGATGCATATGGATATTCCTACCGATACACGGATGATAAATTTACTGAAGCACAGAACCCGATTGAAATGACCGAAGATACCATCTTTGATCTGGCTTCAATCAGTAAAATCTTCACCACAACTGCCGCAATGATATTGTATGATGAAGGACGCTTTCAGCTGGATGATCCTGTTGCTGAATATATTCCCGAGTTTGCCGAAAACGGAAAGGAAAATGTAACGATACGCCAGTTGATGACACATACTTCAGGCTTTACTGCATGGATTCCGTTATATTCGCAAGGGAGCAGCAGAGAGGAACGGATGCAAATCGTTTTTAAACATCCATTGGTCAATGAGCCGGGCGAAGCGTATACATACAGCGATTTGAATATGATTACGCTCGGTGCAATAATCGAACGCCTTTCAGGACAAAGCCTGGATGAGTTTGTGGAAAAACGCATAACCAAACCCCTCGGTATGAAAGATACGATGTATAATCCGCCTGATTCTTTGAAGCATCGGATTGCAGCCACGGAATATCAGCCTTCTATCAACAGGGGGCTTGTCTGGGGAGAAGTTCATGATGAGAATGCCTGGTCGCTTAATGGAGTTGCCGGACATGCAGGAGTCTTTTCCACTGCCTCCGATCTTGCCAAGCTTGCCCATATGTATGTAAATGAAGGGCGATATGGCGGCAAGCGGATATTAAAAGAAAAGACAGTGAAAATGCTGATTCAAAATCAGATTCCTCAATTTCCAGGTGATGATCATGGCCTGGGCTGGGAGCTTGGTCAGGGATGGTTCATGGATGCTTTATCAGAGGGAACTTCGCTTGGGCATACAGGGTACACTGGAACATCCATCGTCATAAACCGAAATAATGGCACGATTGGGATTCTGTTAACGAATCGTGTGCATCCTTCAAGAAATACGGTTACAACGAATATTGCAAGGCGTGCATTTGCAAGACAGGTGGCGGATTCAATTCCTGTAGCCATTCCAGGAAAAGGGCCGGCGTGGTTCTCTGGATATGGAGATAAAATTCAGCATGAGTTAACCGCTAAAGTGGATCTAAAAGAAGAGGCGGTCCTGTCGTTCGATACATGGTACAGAACTGAAACCAATGCGGATATGGGCGTTGTTGAGGTCTCAGAGGATGGCGTCAATTGGACACAGGCAGCACAGCCATATACAGGCAGCAGCATCGACTGGAAAAAGGAAGAGCTGGCGATTCCGGCAGGAACTTCCCACATCCGATTCCGTTACGTGACAGATAGCACAGTAAACGGCAGAGGCTGGTATGTTGATAACGTAAAATTGAGGCTTTCAAGTGGCCAAAAAGTCAAAGCAGACTTCTCAGGAAACGGGTGGGAAAAAAGAAATTACTAGTATTCGATTTTTTAGTGAAAAGTAAGCTCATATGAAAACGCAGTAAGGATGGTGGAAGAAATGGGTAAAGCCAGCAAATTAATGTTTATTTCCCTTCTCACAATTACACTTGCCGTTACGCAATTATGGATGGGAGGAACCTTGAAAAACGCATCGGCAGAAAGTACAGTAAAGGATTTAATACTCCTGGAGAATGTACCCCGGGTCAGCACGGAAATAAGTGGAGATGCATTTCAATTAAAAGCGGTTCATGTATATAAAGAAGGACATTTCATGGGAGTTTCTGAAGGACTGAAATGGAAGACCAGCAATAAAACTGTTGCAGCAGTGGATCAGTCAGGGAATATCACCTTAAGAGGGAAGCCCGGAAAAACATTTATCAGTGTAACAGACGGAGTATATAAGGACCGTATCGCACTTCAAATAAAACCTGACCGCAAAAAGGGCATTAAAGGCAAGCCTGCTTTTAAAGTGAAAATCATTAAAGAGCATGGGAAACGGTATGACCTCATTAGCCAGGCAGTGAAAAATATGTCCATTGAAGAGAAGGTAGGCCAGATGCTGATGCCGGACTTCCGCACCTGGAAGGGACAAAATGTCACTGAAATGCTGCCGGAAATTGAGAAGCTGGTAAAAGATTATCATCTTGGCGGAGTAATATTATTCCGTGAAAATGTGGTCACAACCGAACAGACAGCCACACTGGTTTCAGATTATCAGAAAGCTGCCGATAAATTCGGCTTATTGATGACAATTGACCAGGAAGGCGGTATTGTAACACGTCTTCAATCAGGAACGGACATGCCTGGCAATATGGCGTTAGGAGCTGCCCGTTCTGAAGAAATTTCCCGAAAGGTCGGCAAGGCGATTGGAGAGGAACTGGCATCACTCGGCATAAATATGAACTTTGCACCTGTCATGGATGTAAATAATAATCCCGACAATCCGGTAATTGGCGTTCGTTCATTTGGTGAGGACCCGCAGCTTGTCGCTGACATGGGTGTTGCTTATAACGAAGGATTGCAATCAGCAGGTGTTGCCGCTACAGCAAAGCATTTTCCCGGTCATGGAGATACAGCAGTAGACTCCCATCTTGGATTGCCTGAAGTGCCACATGATAAAGAACGTCTAAAGGAAGTTGAATTGTATCCTTTCCAAAAGGGGATGGAAGCAGGAGTGGATGCTATCATGACTGCACATGTAACCTTCCCAAAGATTGATGACACGAAAGCAATCTCGCAAAAAACAGGTGAAGAAATCGCAATACCGGCCACACTTTCACATAAAGTGCTGACAGAACTTATGCGTGAAGAAATGGGATATGAAGGTGTTATTACAACGGATGCAATGAATATGAATGCTATCGCTGAACATTTTGGACCAGTTGATGCTGCCATTCGTGCAGTCAAAGCTGGAACTGATATTGTGTTAATGCCTGTTGGACTAAAAGAAGTTGCAGAAGGGCTATTGAGTGCAGTTGAGAATGGAGAAATCTCTGAAAAACGCATTGAATCCTCAGTTAAACGGATTTTAACACTGAAAATAAAGCGGGGAATTTTGAAAGAAGAGACGCCCCAGCCGATTGATGAAAAAATTGCAAAGGCACTTAAAGTAGTTGGATCAGAAGAACATAAACAAATAGAAAAAGAAGCAGCAGAACGTTCGATTACCCTGGTTAAAAATGAAGGAGGTGCTTTGCCGTTACAATTATCTCCTGAAGATAATATTGTCGTTGTCGGAAATACGTATATTACAGATTTAGGTAAATCAGTGGGCAAGTTTCATGCAAACACAACGGTCATCCAGACCTCAAGCTATGCATTAACTGAAGAGCAGAAGCAGCAAATCAGGAATGCCAGTGCGGTTATTGTGGGCTCCTATACGTTTAATGTGTCAGGCCGCTCACCTGACAGCGCACAAATGAAAATGGTTAATTCCATCATTGCTGAATCAGAAGCTCCGGTCATTGCGGTTGGCATCCGGAACCCTTATGACATCATGGCCTATCCGGAAATTGATGCCTATATTGCACAATACGGCTTCAGAACGGCTAGCTTTGATGCAGCAGCAGGTATAGTATTTGGCCAGATCAACCCTTCAGGTAAATTGCCTGTAACTATTCCGGGTACAGATGGCAATGTACTATATGATTTCGGGCATGGATTGAGTTATTAGGAAGAGGCATAAAAAAATGGGTACATGCGGCTTTAGTTCCTGCATGTGCCTATCCTAACCTGAGAGGAGAAATATAATGAAAAAATGGTTTATGGGTTTTTTGACAATGATTCTCGTACTCTCTTCTTTAACTGTTGTGCTTGCAGATAACGGCAATGGCAAAGGAAAAGGCAAGAAAAAGAAGTTTGAGCTTGGTGTTGAAGTGCTTTTGGATGATAAAAAAGACCTTATTGAAGGAAAGCGGGTTGGCCTAATTACAAACCCGACTGGGGTCGACCAGAATTTAAACAGCATTGTTGATATTCTGCACAATGATCCGGACGTGGAGTTAACAGCTTTATATGGACCGGAGCATGGAGTCCGCGGTAGTGCGCAGGCGGGAGAATATGTTGAGTATTATATCGATGAAAAGACAGGGCTTCCCGTTTACAGCTTATATGGAAAAACCAAAAAGCCTACACCTGAAATGCTCGAGAATATTGATGTGCTTCTGTTTGATATTCAGGATGTCGGGACACGTTTTTACACGTATATTTACACAATGGCTTACGCGATGGAAGCAGCAAAAGAAAACAATATCCCTTTTATCGTGCTGGACAGGCCAAATCCTCAAGGTGGAACAAAGGTTGAAGGGCCAGTTCTTGATATGAAGTATTCCTCCTTTGTGGGGAATTACCCGATCCCGCTCCGCCATGGGATGACTGTAGGTGAACTGGCAGAATTGTTTAATGAAGAGTTTGAAATTGGTGCAGACTTAACTGTTGTCAAGATGAATGGATGGAAGCGCAATATGTATTACGATGACACCCGCCTTCCGTTTGTCATGCCGTCTCCTAATATGCCAACGCTGGATACAGCTTTAGTATATCCGGGTGCCGCTTTGATTGAAGGGACGAATGTTTCTGAGGGGCGCGGAACAACAAAGCCGTTTGAATTAATTGGTGCTCCATTTATCAACGCTGATGATTTGGCTGGACATTTAAACATTCTTAATCTTCCGGGGGTAACCTTCAGAGCTGCTTCGTTTACACCAAGCTTCTCTAAGCATGCAGGACAGCTTTCCCATGGGATTCAGATTCATGTGACACATCGCGATGCATTCAATCCTGTCGAGACAGGACTTCACATCGTGAAGGCGATCCATGACATGTATCCGGAAGAATTCGAATTCCGTGCAGAGAACAGTGCTGGAATTTCATTCTTTGATAACCTGATGGGCAATGGCTGGGTCCGTGAAGCCATTGAGGAAGGGAAGACCGTTGAAGAGATCTCCTCCAAATGGCAAAAAGAATTAAAACAATTCAAAAAGACACGTGAAGAATATTTACTCTATTAAATTCGCAGGAAAGAACCTGGCTGCATTATGCGCCAGGTTCTTTTTTTAATACATGGCGGGTCAGCACAACACTGATGGTACTTGGTACTGAATTATAAAGCCTGTTCATATTATGTAATAATCCATGGAGAAAGAGGTGTGTAAAAATGTTGGGGTTTTTACAGAAGATTGGCAAGTCTTTAATGCTGCCGATTGCAGTTATGCCTGCTGCTGCACTTTTGCTGAGGCTGGGACAGGATGACCTTTTAGGAATTCCATTTATATCTGCATCCGGGAATGCTGTATTTGGACATTTGGCTCTCTTGTTTGCCATTGGAATTGCCATCGGTTTTTCTAAGGATGGCAGCGGTGCAGCTGCCCTTGCTGGTGCAGTGGGTTATTTTGTACTGACTGAAGGTGCCGCGGCGATAAACGAAACGGTCAATATGGGTGTTTTTGGCGGAATCATTTCCGGTATTATTGCAGGGCTATTATACAATAAATATCATGATATTAAGCTGCCGGAATGGCTTGGTTTCTTTGGGGGAAAACGGTTTGTGCCGATTATCACTTCACTCGTTATGATTGTCATTGCATTTTTGTTCGGGTATGTGTGGCCGCCGGTCCAGGCAGGCATTAACAGTGTCGGCGATTGGATAATCGGTGCAGGTGCTGCAGGTGTCGGGGTTTTCGGATTCCTGAACCGTCTATTAATTCCCGTTGGTCTCCACCATATACTGAACACACTTGTCTGGTTTGAGTTCGGCGAGTTTACCAATGCAGCAGGGGATGTCATCAAAGGAGATTTATGGCGCTTCCTGGCAAAGGATCCATCTGCTGGTATCTTTATGACAGGATTCTTTCCTATTATGATGTTTGGGCTGCCTGGTGCAGCTCTGGCCATGGTTGCGGCTGCAAAGAAGGAAAAAAGGAAAGCAGTGGCAGGGGCGATGGCTGGACTCGCATTTACTTCCTTCCTGACAGGTATTACAGAGCCGATTGAATTCCTGTTTATGTTCTTATCACCGGTTCTATATTTAATTCATGCTGCTTTGACAGGTCTGGCTATGTCCATTACCTATGTCCTGGATATTCATCATGGTTTCGGGTTCTCAGCAGGCGCCCTCGATTATATTCTAAACTTTGGCATTGCTCAGAAGCCGGTTCTTCTGGCCGGGATAGGTCTCCTGTATGCCCTTCTGTATTTTGCGGTTTTCTATTTCCTGATCAAGAAACTGGATTTGAAAACACCTGGAAGGGAAGATGAAATTGAGGGTGAATTTGAAGGGAATACTTCTCTAAAGGGTAAATATACTGAAGCAGCAGTTGCTTATCTCGAGGCTCTGGGAGGTAAAGAGAACCTTGAAGAAATCGATAATTGTGTAACCCGCCTTCGTTTAAGGGTTAAAGATATGTCTCTTGTCGATGAGGGGCAATTAAAACAGCTGGGTGCAAAAGGAGTAATTAAGCTAAGCAAAACCAGTCTGCAGGTAATTGTTGGAACGGATGTTGAATTTCTATCAAATGAAATGAAAAAGAAATTATAAAGCTTTTAATCTGGCTCAGGTGATTAGAGCCAGATTTTTAATTTCTCTTATGGGAGAGGAGACCATTGGACAAGTGCCAATTTTTATTAACATTGGATGTTTGTTTATGCATGTCCAAATTTCCAACATACCATAAATACGTAGGGAAACCCTTATTAAATGGACTATAAAGGGGGGATATCATCATGGAACCTTTAACCATATTAATTGTGGTTCTTCTAGCAGTTGTATTGCTTTTAGCAAGCATTCTTGCACCATCAACAACAGGAGCAATCAGAGACGCAATTTGTAGAATTCTAGGTTGTCAAGCTCCTTGTGCAGCATAGGTTAAAAGAGATTAACCCTTAAAAAAATCCCTGGTAAAATATCCGGGGATTTTCTAGTGTCATTCCCCTAATTTACATATTATTGTATGTTTGTCCATTCCACGAAGGGATTTTATTCATAATATAGTTTAGAAACTAATAAAGGTGGGCTAATTATGGATAACACTGATCAGGGGAAAAACGCATCAGGTAAACCGCATATATCGAACCTGGAAAATATGGAATCTGCAAAAATAATGGCAGCTAAACTGCTGCAGGACGAACAGGGTGTCGATATTAAATCATTATTCAGTATGGCTAATAAACTTATTAAGGATGAATCATTTCTTAACTTAGTAGAAGATCTGGGAAAAAATCCACAAGGAGAAAAAGAAGCTTCTGGACTCTCAAATAAAAGAGATAGTGAAGATAACATCGATAGTGTGGAACCAGCAATTTTAAAGGAACAAATAGAGGTGCTGAAATCGGACCTGGCAGCAATTAAAAAAGAGGTACGTAAAATAAAAGAACAAAATGCTTCCCTCTTAGGACTGTATCTGAAGGTAATAAATGCTGCAAATCAAGATTTTAAAAAAGGCATAAATCTTATTACTGGAATAAGCAAACTCTTAAAATAGAACTATTAAGCATTGCTATAACTAGTAATGCTTTTTGTATTTTTTTGGGCTGGACCGTCTCATCGAAAATAATTAAGATAGTATTAAAATCAATTGAAAGACGGTGGCCCTTATGGAAGAAAAGACAGAACTGCTGGCACAGCAGCAGCTAGATGCTTATAACCAGCAGAACATTGATGAATTTCTGGGAGTATATAGTGATAGTGTTATAGTTATGACATTCCCGGGGGACGAGGTCTTGTATAGGGGAAAAGAAAAAATGAGGGAGAGGTACAGCCAGCTTTTTAGAAACAATCCGAATCAGCATGCTGAGCTGGTTTCCAGAATGGTGAAAGAAAATATAGTTATTGATCATGAGTATGTTACTGGAAGGGCGGGCGGCCAATCTATTTATGCAATAGCTATGTATGAAATTAAAGAGAATAAAATTCAAAAAGTCTGGTTTGTAAAATAGAATAGTGTTAATTGAAAAATTTAGTATTCCGATAAAAAAAGTATTGTGCTCTGCAGGAAAATCATTGATAATCTTTTAAAGATAGAGTGATACTCATCTATACATTTTTCTGATGAGGGGGAGTACATTGAAAATTCGTGTATCCGCTGTGCAGTATCATCTGCACACCATTCGTTCATTTGAAGATTTTGCAAGCCAATGTGAGCATTATATTAAAACTGCCCAGGAGTTTGGATCTGAGTTTGTCTTATTTCCTGAATTTTTCACCACACAGCTTTTATCCATAGGAAGCGAGCAGGGAACAAGTCTGACCATTAACGAGCTGCCTGGTTTTACTGAACAATATAAAAACCTATTTTCCAATTTTGCTAAACATACAAACATGCATATAATCGGCGGTACACACGTTATTAACAGAGATGGCCGACTTTATAATGTGGCACATTTGTTTTATCCGGATGGGCGAATGGAAGAGCAGGCTAAACTGCATATCACGCCTACTGAGGTCCATGAGTGGAATATGTCACCTGGAGACGGCCTCCGTGTATTCGATACAGATAAAGGCAGAATAGCTATTCTGACATGCTATGACATTGAGTTTCCGGAAATCGTCCGTATGGCAAAGGCAAAAGGAGCAGATGTTATTTTCTGTCCTTCCTGCACGGACGACCGGCATGGTTTCCATCGTGTACGCTATACAAGCCATGCAAGAGCTATTGAGAATCAGGTTTATGTTGTGGTCACAGGAACAATTGGTTCCCTGCCTACTGTCGACTTTATGCGTGCCAATTTCGGCCAGGCAGCCGTCATTACACCGAATGATATTCCATTTCCGCCAAAGGGGATTATGGTGGAAGGCGAGTTGAATGACGATATGATTGTGACTGCCGATCTTGATCTCAGCCTTTTATATAAAGTCCGCGAACGCGGTTCTGTTACAACTTGGCGCGACCGCAGAACGGATTTGTATGTAGACTGGGAAAAAGAAAATATCGAAGGATGAAAAATGGCATATAGAAGCGAATTTTATGTGTTTGACGGAGATAAGCCGGTGACAGCTGTAATCAGGAATTATACCAGAGCGGATTTTGATCAGTTAATTGACATTCAGGCAGAATGCTTTCCGCCGCCTTTTCCTTCAGATTTATGGTGGAATAAGGAGCAATTAACAAATCATGTGGAACTCTTTCCGGATGGTGCACTATGCATTGAGGTTGAAGGAGTATTAGCAGGGTCTTTAACAGGTCTGATTGTTGATTTTGATCCTTCACACCCGGAGCATACATGGGAAGAAATAACCGATAGCGGCTATATACGCAATCATAGTCCTCAAGGCAATACATTATATATTGTCGATATCAGTGTCAGGCCTGGGTTCCGCAAGCTTGGGCTTGGCAAACTTTTGATGCAGTCTATGTATCAGACTGTCATAAATTTAGGACTTGATCGATTGCTCGGTGGAGGGCGGATGCCCGGCTACCATAAATGCGCCAATGTAATGTCAGCCGAAGACTATCTTCAGCAATTGATCGATGGGAAAAAGAAGGATCCGGTCATCACATTTTTGTTGAGGTGCGGAAGGACACCGCTTTGTGTTGCAGCAAATTATTTAGAAGATGAAGAGTCACTTAATTACGGCGCCCTGATGGAATGGAAGAATCCTTTTATGGATAAGTGATAATAATTTTGCAGCAAGCCCTTTTTGAAGAGCTTTTTAATTTGAAGTTTAGCGGGCACACTGAAAAGGTAAAGAATATCATAGTGATGTTCAAACCGAAATGAGGGATCCGTTCATGGTTGTAAAAAGATTAATAAAAGCTTTTATAGTAAAGAAAGGTGCAACTTTAGTGAAAAAGTATGTTGTTCCGGCAGTAAAAAGAAAGCTGAAAAGCAGGAGATAAATTGATGCAGGCATCTTCTATTGGGAGGATTTGTATTATATGACGTAACAAATCCAAGGGAACAAAAAGAGCTGGGGTTCTGGGAAGATACATCGGGTGCGAGAGGAACACATGAACTTTACCTTACAGTCCAGGGGAATAATGTTTATGTGCTGACTGCAAATTGCTATGCCGACCTATACTCCCATGGTGAGAAGATGGATGTTAATATGGGTTCAGGCCTAATAGTTCTGCAGAAGAACGGCAGCCATTAATACCTAAAAAAACAGGAGGTCTCTGAAAGAGGCTCCTGTTTTTTTATTTCTGTTAAATAAAGGACACAAATAATGAACTATTGATCTTATCAATTCACTTCAATTCTCAATTACATAGTTATTTTTGAGTTTTCAGCTTTCCCTTTTCGCGGCCAAACTGTATAGCTGAAGCTGATGGCAAAATCGATCGCAAGAACTAATGTCCACATTTTTATTAATCCCTGGAGGTTTTCTGTCTGCTCTGAATTTCCTATGAAGAGGATCATTGCAAATAATAATGCCAGACCAATAATCCATGCCAGGAGATGTCTGTACCATCCGTTTCTTTCTCTCCTGGCATGTTCACTGCCGTACTTTGGAGGCTTTGCCGGCTTAGAGCCATTTCCGAACTTATAGGCAAATCTTTCATCTGCCCAGTGAACCATCTGTTTTCCATATGCGACGGTTATACCGATATAAACTGCCGCGATCCCATGAAAAATGGTAGCTTCGGCTCCTCTGTGCAAATCAATTGTGGTTGCGGCGATTAGAATCAAATCAATTACAGGTGTGCAAAGTAAAAGCAGACTGCCTAATGTTTTTTTTCTCAAAATATATCTTGCCGTTAAACCTGCAGCAACGAAAACCCAAAATCCAATCTCACAGGCGATTATCAGCCAGCCGATCATATAATCCACATCCCTTTTTAATACACTTGTGTTATTAAGATTAATATAG
>NZ_BCUY01000071.1 GCF_001591465.1 Cytobacillus firmus NBRC 15306 | reverse complement strand
CCTTTTTGTGTCCGAAGCTCCTCCAGCTCCTGTTTGTTTAAGTTAAAAGGCATCAAAAAAAGTACACAGATTCATTCTGCACACCAGCTCCCCGCCTTACACTAAAACATCCTCTATTTATTCGTGCCTTCCATTTTAAAAAGGATTTGATCCAGCTTTTTCTTCCATTCGCTTTAACCTGTCGTTTCTTCTCTTAAAAATAAAAAAGAAGGTGACGAGAATCGCAGGAATGGTCAATAAAAAGGCAAAAGCCAAAAGCTGAAATAAAATATCCCCGGCATTCAATCCGGCTAGAGCAAATATGAACAGATTCATGATGGTTCCCCTTTCCGGGATGACATGGTTAGGGTATATAACTGTCTGAGAGATACTACTAGAGCAAAAACAGCCAAAGCATTGGTCACGGAAAAGAAATCTATGTCCGATAACATGTTCCTAATCATTAATAATATGGCTATCACAGAAATGATAATGGCCGAGTAAAAATCAAACCTGCTGCTATTTTCTTTCAAAACCAGTCCCCCTTTTTAATAGTTTACGATTTTACAGGCGGGAAAGTTGCATGTTCAGCCATAAAAAGGGACAGGTTCATTGTCCCCCATCCCCTGTCTCGTGTATTAGACACCCTTGCACTATTTCTCTTTTAGCATTGAATACTTACGATAAGCTTTATAGAAACTGCTGCCGAAGAAAACAGCCATAAAGACTGGAAGCAGCCTTAAAAGGACAAATGGAGTCTCAAATAAAAAGGCTTTCCAAAATAATGCACCTTCCATACTCCAAAGACCTTCAGCTAAATATAAGCCTGAATCCTTGTAAAGCATATAAGAAAAGGACAATAACAGTATCCCTAAACCAGATGAATAACCCATCAGCCTTTTATAATAATTACTCTCTGATTGGCGATCCGAGAAGATTTGACTTTGACTATCATCCACTTTTTGCCAATATCGAATTCCGCCAAGCCACGGCCCATTTATATAAACCCAGCCGAAATCTTCATATAACCCTTTGTAATCTTCGAACTTTTTCTTTGATAAATAATCTTGATAATCGAGCCGCATCACATATCTCTTGTCTGTTTTTTCGAAAGTGTATATTCCCAATCCGCTAATATTTGTACAGAGATAGCCTTTTTGCAATTGCTCATTCAGCCAGTGCTCCTCTTTTTCAATATCAAAAAACACCTTAAATTTCTTCATTCGATTCACTTCCTTCGTACAGGGATAAAATATGCAGCAGCCTGTTTTGTTCGATTTTCAAAATTTCGCTTCCTTCCGCGGTAATCATATAAACTTTTCTCCGGCCTGACTCTCCAACAGGTTCGATCCAGCCATGCTTATTCAAGTTTTCAATTGCACCGTATAACGTACCTGCCGCTAAAATAACGGTGCCGTTACTTATCTCTTCTATCTTCTGCATTACGGCATAGCCATGGAGCGGCTCACGCAGAGCTAATAAAATATAATGCATAGTTTCAGACAGCGGTAATAATTTATGTTTCATATTCTCACCCTCTATTCAGTTCAGCTATATAGTTCAACTTAATAATAAGATAATACAGTTCAACTGAATAGTCAACAATCATTTCAGCTTATAACGAGTCTGCAGCAGAGAGACTGGTCTATTTGCAAGTTTTATGATTCTATTTTCAGATTAAAGGTTCTGTTTGCAAAAAAGCTTTTCTATTTGCAAAATCAGCGTTCTATTTGCAGATCCTCTCCGTCTATTTGCAAAATTCCACTCCTGCTCGCAGTCTCCTCAAAAAGAAAACCCGGCTCCACCAAGGAAGCCGGGTTTCCCCATACTATTACTTATCTTTCTTTCCATTCCCTTTCCCAGGCTTCACCGGGCCATCAGGGGTTTCATGGTTTTGCGGTGGCTGTTCACCTTTTTTCAGCTTGTACAGTTCGACTGTCTTGGTTGTTTTGTTTCCGGCCAGGTCCTCTGCTTCAAACGTGAAAACGTTTAAGCCTTCCTTCAATGAGAGCTTAATTTTCTTAAACTCTTTTTCAATAGGTCTCATTGCATAAGGTTCCTGGAATTCCTGGTAGAATAGCTCGCTGCCGTCCTGGGAGAAGCGAAGCTGGTCAAAGTTATCTGTCACTGTAATGTCGATGACAGGGTCTTTCTTGTTATGCTTAATGTATTTGCTTGAAGGCAGTCCATCAATTTCAACCGTCGGGCCAGTGGCATCGACGATGATCGTGCGCTTGAAGGAAATCGCATTATTGGCAGTATCCACTGCTTTCACTTCCAGGCTGTGAACGCCATCTTCAAACGTCATTGCTGTTTCAAATTCATATTGCCCTTTTGCTTCGTTGTAAGTAGTCTCAACAGGAGTTCCGGCAATGGTGAATTCCTTCATGCCAGACTCTTCTTTAATCGTGCCGCTGACATTCAGTTCATTTGTGTTGTACACTTCAAGCGCCTCAGGCTCTACGAGGTACACGTATGGAACGGTCTTGTCATTGCTCACTTCGCCCGCTTCCACAGTTGCTTCGGAAGAGTTGCCGGCAAAGTCATAGGCTACAACCTTAACATTTGTGCCAGCTTCCAGTTCTTCCGGAAGAGTAAATTCTTCTGTATCGCCGCTTAGCGCTTCATCCAGAATAGACTCTTCATCTATGAAAATATCAATATACGAAATGCCGGAACCGTCAGGGTTATCAGCCGCTTCCAGCTTTAATGCCGTGTTGCCTTCGATAAGTTCAGCCTGAACGCTTGGCGCAGCCGTGTCCACTTTTACAGGGATTTTCACGGACTGCCATTCTGCTCCTGCATAGTCGATAACAGACTTAATCTCAAAATAGTACTGTCCATCCTGTGCAAGCTGATTGCTGATTTTTCCATCCCAGCCCCAATTCGGGTTAAGAGTATAATTCGCACCAAGTCCTCCATCGTAATAATGCTTGCGAAGGCTGTTTTCCGTGCGCAGCTTTCTTAGTGTTTTTCCATCTTCATCTGTAATCGCGAATTCTGCTTGTTTAGCATTTCGCAGGAATGAAAGAACCGGGATCAATTGATCCTGAACTTTGTCTCCGTTCGGAGAAATGGCAATCGCTTCACCGCTGAATGCGTCATTTACCGGATCATATCCCAAGTAAGAATAGCCCTCGGCTGTTTCAGAAACAGCTCCTGCCATTCCGTAGAATGAACTGTCATCATACTTCATGCCGTCAAGGATCGGTGCTTTATCCCAATCACCCTTGAAGCCTACATAAGGAATCGTTAATTGTGGGTTCACGTCAGTTGAATCTGTCAAAGTGACATACCCTTCAACAAAATATCCGTTCGGGAATACCTCGTTGATGTCCAGATGAGTTTCCCAATTTCCTGTTTTCGAAGGATCTACCACTTTTGCATTGCTGACATCCACACTTACTTTAAAACTTACAGAACCATTCGCAGGAACGGTTACCTCTGCTGAATCCTGGCCATCCACTTTTACAGAAGCATCCAGAATCTTCTGAGCTTCAAGCTCATCTGCTGCCCATCCCATCTCTCCATAGGCTGCAAAATCAGTCTGAAGATTCGCTGCTACATCGTAAGCCACATCTTCATCACTGAAGTTTTGCGCTTTTAGAGTAAATTCAAATGTATCGCCTACTTCTTTTAAAGCCACTTTTCCTTCATTCGTTGAAGCCTCCGTTACGATAACAGGAGAAGATAATGCCGAATGAAGCTGCATGATGCCGGAACCCTGGCGGCGCGGAGAATAAGGGATATTCCATTCAAATGCACTGTTTACGGTTCCTTTATCAATGACAGGTGCCGCTGTATTCATCATCAGGTTCTTTGCAGCGTTGACACGGTCAAAGCCGGTTACGCCAAATTCTGTATCAACACGCTCAAGAACAAGTGCCGCACCTCCGGATACGTGAGGAGCTGCCATGGATGTACCGCTCATCATTCCGTACTGGTTATTCTCAAGAGTAGAGTAAATTTGTCCGCCCGGAGCTGTAATTTCAGGCTTGAAGTCCAGGTTAGGCGTTAATCCCCAAGAAGTGAAGGCGCTCATTTTGCCTGCTTCAGGGTTTGCTGACTTTGTTTTTTCTCCGTTAAAAGAAAGAGTGACTGTCTGGCCATCCTGAATAGCTGCTGCCAGCTTGTCTCCGTCTGCCTTCAGCATGAATAGCTGCGGGATGGTAATGGACGGATCACTTGCCATGTTGACATAACCGTCTGCATTATTGTAGATAATGACTCCGACAGCTCCAGCGGCCTGGGCATTAATGGCTTTATCAACGAATGCCAATTCTCCGCGCTGAATTAATGCGTATTTTCCAGCAACACTGGACAGCTCTTCAGGTTTGCCCAGTCCGCCGTAGGCTACTTCAAATGTTTTCGTCTCAACATCGTTCGGGTGTACATTTCCAGCTGACAAGAATGCAGCTTTTCCAGACTCTTCACCGAATTGGTAGTTGACTGCATCCAGATCCATGAAAGTATTTTCAATGGACGCTACCTGCAGAGAATCATAGGATACACCAGGTGATCCGGAAACACCGATATCCGGGTTTTCACTGCTTGGATTTGCAAATCCATTTCCAAAGTGAGCAGAGTTTCCCGCAGAGATAGACATTAAAATGCCGTTATCTACTGCTCTGGCAATCGCTTTTTGTTCAGCTGACTCTGGGCTGACGAACCCGGCCGTTGAACCAAGACTCATATTCAGTACGTCTGCACCAAGTACAATCGCATCATCAATTGCCTTTACATAAATATCACTGTATGTAGAAGGCATATTCGGATCATTTCCGAATACTTTAAGCGCAAGGATCTGGGCTTCAGGAGCTACTCCTTTAATGCCGCCGTTCTCCTCATCACCATTCGCTCCGACAGTTCCGGCAACGTGCATTCCATGCATGGATGCATCCGGGCCGATATCGCGGATGGTGTCATTTTCATCCATATAGTTGTATCCATATGGTACTTTTTCAGAATAATATTTCCCTAGAAGGCCATTATCTTTTTTAAACTTGGAGATTTCCGCCTTCGTTAATTCCTTTTCTGATTCATCGGCTAAAACCATATCGCGGTGAGAAGGATCCATACCGGTATCGATGACGCCGACTACCATGCCCTCACCTTTAAATCCATAATCACGCCAAGCTTCCTGAGCTTGTACGAGCTCTTTGCTGTAAAGCATATCCGGCTTTTCCTGCGGCTTTTCGTACTCGTTCACCACTTGTACTTCGGCCACTTCCGGCATTTCTTCTACAAGCTCAATATCGCCATACATCATTTCAGCACTAAAGCCATTTAAGATCGTAGTAAAGCTTTCGCGCTCAATCATCTTCACTTTATTCTTTTTAGCACGATCCTTTACCTTCTGCTGTTCAGACAGCTTTTCATTTTTCAGCTTCTGCTTTGTTGCATCTGGAAGTTCTTTATACTTCTTCTTTTGCTTTTGGGCATAAAGGACAGATGGCTCTGTCTTCATCTCCACTATGACCCTGACAATATCAGTTTTGCTGTACTGCTTGTCCAGCTCGCTTTTCTTTATCTCCTGGATGGTCTTGCGGTTTTCTTCTCCCTTGCTGCTCGGTGTTTTCTCAGGCACAACGGCTGCAGAGACCGAACTAGAGAAGATTAGCATGAACATTAATAAGGCCACTGCTGATCTTTTAATCCTCATCCCCTACCTCCTAGTTATATTATTCAGAATTTTTTTAATACACTATAAAGGTAACAAAACCAAATTTTTCATATAAGGATCAAAAGACCTGATTAACAGATTATAGAACAGGAAATTAGATCTATTTTTCCCAAAAAATGCTGTAGAAAAATTTCATATTTTAACAGAATATGAGACTTAGCCGGGACAGAGAATCAGGTTCTTTGGCCCATTAAAGCATTTTGTGCGTGAAACAAGAAAAAAGGCATAGCCAGACACAGCAGATGGGCTGGTCTATTTGCAAGTTTTAAGATTCTATTTGCAGAATCAGCCTTTCTATTTGCATGTCATCTCCATCTATTTGCAGATTGATATTCAATTTGCAAAAAAAGCTTTTCTATTTGCAAATTTAGCGTTCTATTTGCAAATCATCTCTGCCTATTTGCAAAATCCCCTGCCTGCTCGCTGTATCCCCAAGAAGAAAACCCGGCTCCACCAAGGAAGCCGGGTTTCCCATACTATTCAAAAGGGACTGCTAAAAAAGGCAGACAGCAGCAGGTGGGCGGGTGGTCTATTTGCAAGTTTTTTAGATTCTATTTGCAGAATCAGCCTTTCTAGTTGCAAGTCCTCTCCTTCTATTTGCAGATTGATATTCTGTTTGCGAAAAAAGCTTTTCTATTTGCAGGATCAGCGTTCTATTTGCAAAATCCTCTCAGTCTATTTGCAAAATCCCCTGCCTCTGCAGTTTCCATTTACCCAAACACCCTTTAAATGGATATTTATGTTAATATACTACTTAGGTTCCCTAAGCCGATTCAGAATCTCATGATTCAGCTTTTATGATATGTTCCTGCTCTTTCTGATTTCGTGCTGCCTAAAAGCATTTAATAAGAAGAAACACAAATAAAGAATAACGAAAAACAGCCAGAATACATCCGCAGCAAAGTCCATCCTACTGCCTCCAGTTAAGTATATGGCCCATTTTAACATACAGAAACCTTACGTCTTAAAAGGAAAGCGGTGAAAATGTTGAAGAAGAGTAAACGAATATTACTAAGCCTATTCGCCATCCTCATTTGTCTTGGGCTATTTGTGATCGGAATCCTTTTTGCCGGAAAAATGCCTTTCCTTACCGTGCTGGGGATAGCCGGACTTAGCGGAATCTATTATGTTGTGTTCCGGCTTGTAAAGACATCAGCGGAGATAGAAAAATAGCATAAAGCATGATGAAAAGGAGATAGACATGAATACAAAATATAAAAATATCATAACCACAAAAGAAGAATTTGCGTCTTTTCGGGAAGAAATCGGCCAGCCCAGTGCGCGTGCCGCCGGCAAAGTCATTTCTTTCATTGATGAGCACTGCATTGATTTTATTTCCAAGTCGCCTTTTTTAACGATGTCCACTTCAGATGGTGCCGGGAAATGTGATGTTTCTCCAAGGGGAGATTCCCCCGGATTTGTGACAGTTCTTGACCGAAAGCATCTATTTATTCCGGAACGGCCGGGCAATCGAAGAATGGATACCGCTCATAATCTTATCGAAAACCCCAATATTGGTCTTCTTTTTCTTATACCAGGGCTTGGAGAAACACTAAGAATTAACGGTAAAGCTTACATCTGCCGTGATCCGGAGCTCTTAGAAAAAAGTATTGCCAATGGCCGCACTCCGTTGTTTGGAATTTTAGCAGAAGCAGAGGAATGCTTTATCCATTGTGCAAAAGCATTGATCCGATCGGGATTATGGAACGGGGAGTCATGGCCTGCGAAAGAAGCCCTTCCTTCTGCCCCTGCTATGCTGGCAGCCCATACAAACCTGCCGAATGAAACCGCTGAACAAGTGGCGAAGGATCTTCAGGAAAGTTATAAAAACAGATTGTATTAAGGAAAATATACAGCGCGGAAAAAAGGAGCTGAACAGGTTTGCTGGTTAAAAAGAAAGCATCAGCGGGAAAGAAAAACGGCGTTTCCTATCTGAATGGCCAAATTAAGTTTCAGGGTGTTTCCTTAAATGTGTACAGCTATTTAACGGATGGGGTCTTAATCGACACCGGGGCACAGTCTCTCCATAAATTTTTTGAACCGTTCATTGATGAAGCAGACTTTGATCAGATCATGATCACCCATTTTCATGAAGACCATTCCGGCTGTGCAGCATATGCTGAAAAAACGAAGAAACTCCCTATCTATATAAACGAAACATCCATTCCTTCCTGTAAAAAAAGGGCTGATTATCCCTTATACAGACAGTTTTTTTGGGGCAGAAGGAAACCGTTTTGCGCCCAGGCGATGCCGGATTCCTTTTCCTCCCGAAAAGCGCAATGGGATGTCATCAACACTCCCGGCCATGCTTTCGATCATAAAGCCTTTTTAAACCGGGAAACCGGCCAGCTGTTTACGGGTGATTTATTTGTCAGTGAGAAGACCAAGGTGGTTTTAGCAGAAGAAAGCATTCCGGAAATTATCCGCTCCCTTGAACGCGTTCTAGCCTATGACTTTGAAGATGTATTCTGCAGCCACGCAGGCTATGTAGAAAATGGACGTGCAGCCCTTCAGAGAAAGCGGAACTATTTGCTGGCCATCCAGGATGAAGTATTAACACTGGATATAGAAGGGCATCCCGCTGACGCAATCTGCCAGAAGCTGTTCCCGAAAAAATACCCGATCGTGAAATTTTCTCGCGGCGAGTGGGATTCCCGGCACATCGTCACATCGATATTGGAGGAATGCAGCACACGCACACGGTGAGCAGACTTGTTATGAAGCGTGTTTCTATATGATTCTCTGATTCTATCTCCTTTGACCGCTAGAGGCTGTAAAGTCACAAAGCTGAAGAAGAGCTTCCCTTTACCTGGAATGGTCCGGACCAGTTCGAATCCATCATGAACAATGAAGACGACTTAACCAAGCAAAACTCGCCTTGAAAAGCCAGTTTTCTTTATTATTTATATCGGCTCTTCTTTGACTAAAGCACCCGTTCGTATTATAAGGTCAACTAGAAATGAAAATATTTCTGGTTGACCATTTTTTATATCGATATATGATAACCGCAGCCGGGGTAGAACGTAAGCACCCGTAGTACTTGATCCCGTCAACTAAACCGTTCGCCCCCCTGCTTGCAGAAACATGACCTGAGGCTGGTTGAGACGTGGATCAACAATGTCAATTTGGGCAATTATCAAGCACTTATACTGAAAATAGGCCATACGGAAGTGCATTGTTTCTTTTAAAGTGAATAGTAAGACTATATAAAGTGTTTGTCTTATAGTATACTTTTTAACACTATGTAAAATAAAAGTGCGTACTTTTAATGTTTAATCATACGTTGTATACTTGCAATTGTTCAGCGAGAGGACATGATATCCCTTATTGCTGGCAGGTACAGATAATGCAATTTAAGGATAATATTACTGTAAAAGTATTATTACCCTTTGGAGACATTATCAATGTACAACAATAAAAAAATTATAGGAGTGAATATAGATGGAATTACAATTAGCATTAGATTTAGTCAATATCCCAGAAGCAATTGAGTTAGTTAAAGAAGTGGAGGAGCACATTGATATCGTTGAAATCGGTACACCGGTTGTAATCAATGAAGGTCTTCATGCTGTAAAAGCAGTTAAACAAGCATTCCCTAACTTAAAGGTATTAGCAGACCTAAAAATCATGGATGCAGCTGGTTATGAAGTAATGAAGGCTTCTGAAGCAGGTGCAGATATCGTCACAATTCTTGGAACTGCTGAAGATATGTCAATCAAAGGTGCTGTTGAAGAAGCGAAAAAACAAGGTAAAAAAATCCTTGTTGATATGATTGCTGTAAAAGACCTTGCTGGACGTGCAAAAGAAGTGGACGCTATGGGTGTTGATTATATTTGTGTGCATACTGGCTACGATCTTCAAGCAGTTGGAAAGAACTCGTTTGAAGATTTACAAACCATCAAAGGTGTTGTAAAAAATGCTAAAACTGCAATCGCAGGTGGTATTAAGTTAGACACACTTCCAGAAGTCATCAAAGTACAGCCAGACCTTGTCATTGTAGGTGGCGGGATTACTGGACAAGCTGATAAAAAAGCTGCTGCTGCCAAAATGCAACAAATGATTAATCAAGGGTAATTCAGATCATGAATACAACTCAATACCTGGCTGATATCCTAAAAGAGTTAAATCGCTCCGCAGATTTAATTTCGAATGATGAAGCTGAAAAATTAGTTAATGGGATTCTTGAATCAAAAAAAATCTTTGTTGCAGGTGCAGGTAGATCTGGATTTATGGCCAAATCATTCGCCATGCGAATGATGCACATGGGGATAGATGCCTATGTGATTGGCGAAACAGTAACCCCTAACTTTGAAAAAGATGACATCTTAATCATTGGATCAGGTTCAGGAGAAACAAAAGGTTTAGTTTCCATGGCTGAGAAAGCAAAAAGCATCGGTGGGACGATTGCAGCTGTAACCATTTTCCCTGAGTCCACTATTGGACAATTAGCGGATATCACAATTAAGTTGCCTGGCTCACCTAAAGATCAGTCAGAGAGTGATTTTAAGACGATTCAACCAATGGGCTCCTTATTTGAGCAAACACTTTTACTAATTTACGACGCTGTGATTCTTCGATTCATGGAGAAAAAAGGTTTGGATACCAATAAAATGTACGGTAGACACGCCAACTTAGAATAAATATATTATTCCTCGAGTTCTAAATAGGAAAGACCGCAAGCTGTTTCCATGCAAGATTGCGGTCTTTCTGTTAGAATGAACTACTTTAATTTGTAATAACTTCAGGAGTGATAAAATGATTTCTTTAAATGGAAAAACTGCAATAGTTACTGGCGCAGGAAGAGGCATTGGACGTGCTACTGCTATCGCCTTAGCAAAAGAAGGCGTTCATTTAGGCCTAATCGGCTTAAATATGTCTAATCTAGAAAAGGCAGCTGCTGAACTAGCACAATTTGATGTAAAGGTTGCTGCAGCAACAGCAGATGTGACCGATCTTGAATCCGTAACACATGCTGTTGAACATATCAAATCTGACTTAGGTCCAATCGATATCCTAATCAACAATGCAGGTGTTGCGAAATTTGGCGGCTTCCTTGACCTAACACCTGAAGAATGGGAGAAAATCATCCAAGTTAATTTAATGGGTGTGTATAATGTAACAAGAGCAGTGTTACCAGGTATGATTGAGAGAAAATCAGGTGATATTATCAATATCTCTTCATCTGCTGGCCAAAAAGGTGCTCCTGTTACAAGTGCTTACAGTGCTTCTAAATTCGCTGTTTTAGGGCTAACAGAATCACTTATGCTAGAAGTAAGAAAACATAATGTCCGTGTTACTGCTTTAACACCAAGTACGGTCGTTACAGATTTAGCCATTGATACAAATCTTGTTAAAGGCAATGAAGAAAACGTGATGCACCCAGAAGACCTTGCAGAATTAGTCGTGGCTAGTTTAAAATTTAATCCAAGAGTATTCGTTAAAACAGCTGGATTATGGTCAACAAATCCATCATAAAACGAAGCAGATCCAGTGGGGTCTGCTTCTTTAATTCGTACAAAATATTAGATTGTCAGCAACTCCAACAAGTGTCAAATAACATCCAATGGCATTTTCCTAGTAGGTTTAGGAAATACTTGATCAATTCTACTGAGATCTTCTTCAGTAAACTCAATGGTTGCTGCTTCAGCATTTGCTAAAACATGTTCAAGTTGAACCGCTTTTGGAATAGCGATGACGTTATTCGAACGGATGGTCCAAGCAAGAGCGATTTGTAATGGTTGGACATTGTATTTGTCAGCAATATCATGAATAGCTGGATCGTTTAAAAGCTGTCTTCTTAAAGAGCCTCCTTGAGCAAGGGGACTGTAGGCCATGATTGGCATGTTATGTTCCCGCTGCCATGGTAAGAGATCGAAGTCGATTCCTCTTGAACCTAAATGGTATAGCACTTGGTTAGTCACACAATTTTTTCCATTTGCAGTGTTCCATAGCTCTTCCATATCAACTGTGTCAAAATTAGAGACGCCCCATCTTAAAATTTTCCCTTCTTCACGCAGTTTTTCCATTCCTTCAATTGTTTCCTCTAAAGGAACACGTCCTCTCCAGTGGAGAAGATATAAGTCCAAATGGTCTGTTCCGAGTCGTTTTAAACTGTTTTCACATGCCTTTGAAATCATATCTAAACCTGCATGATGGGGATACACTTTTGAGACTAAAAAGACTTCATTTCTGCGTCCTTTAATAGCTTCGCCAACTAAGCGTTCAGAGTCGCCATTTCCGTACATTTCTGCAGTGTCAATAAGTTTCATACCCAATTCTAAGCCGAGCTGCAAGGCTTTTATTTCTTTGTCTCTCGCTTGGGGATTTTCCCCCATGTACCATGTTCCTTGTCCTAAACTAGGTAAAGAAGTGCCATCAGGCAGGGTTACCACGTGTTTGGCTAATGCATTTTTAATTTCCTCTCTTTTCTTATCATCCATAAGGCTCGACCCTTTCTTTTGTGTATTTGGGTATCATAGAAGCAGAATGTTAACGTCTCTTCGTATAATGTACGCATATATTTAGGATTTCCCAAAAACCACAAAATCCTTCTTTGTTGCATTATATAGCTATTTCGCTTCCGTCTGTGCAAAAAAACAAAGAAGTGAGGATGCCCTATAAGTGTCTGACACTTATAGGGCATCCTCACCACTTCTATTCTAAATCAATTTATCAATCGACTTTGATATCAATGGATTAAATCAGATGAGCTCCTCCATCGATAAGAACAGATGTGCCAGTTGTAAACCCATTTTTCGCTAGGTAAACATAGGTTTCAGCTATATCTTTAGGTTGAGCAATACGTCCGACAGGTAATTGCTTAGCAATCCCTTGGTACATATCTTGTCTTTGATCTTCTGGCATTCCGCCGTAAAGAGGAGTGTCAACGATACCAGGTGATACCACGTTTACTCTGATAGGTGCCAGGTCTACTGAAAGTCCTCGTACTAATCCATCGATTGCTGAATTAATGGAAGCTAGAGTCGTTGCACCTTGAGGAGGACGCACACCATATACACCAGAAGTTAATGTAATAGAACTTTCATTATTTAAGTATGGAAGAGCAGCACGAACCGAAATATACTGCCCCCAGAACTTGCTATCAAAAGCCTCTCTTACGGCTGCAACAGGCAGTTCGCTAAAGTGACCCATTGCGCCTTCACCTGCCGTAACCACCAGGTGATCAAATTTCCCAACCTTCTTGAAAAAGTCTGCAGCCTTTTCCTCGCTGCGAAAGTCGATTTCATAGCCCTCTACGTTACCACCAAGCTTCACTTTTGCGTCAGATAATTTTGAAGCAGAACGGCTAGCAATAATGACTTGAGCGGATACATCGAGAAACGCCTTAGCAGCGGCTAAACCAATACCAGATGTACCTCCTAAAACAACCACTCTTTTTCCTTTTAATGACAACGTCATAGCCCCCTTCATATATTTGTTTAACCAACTTGCGGATTCTGTTAAAAGAATCCGCAAGTTAGAAATATTTACGTTTTTACAACAGCATTATTATTCAGCTAAAAGTTTTAGTGATTCACGATTAAATGCTGGAATATCTTTTGGTTCTCGACTTGTTACAATATTTTTGCTGATGACAACTTCTTCGTCTTTATAATTTGCACCAGCATTTTTCAAATCGTTGCGAATGGATTTATAGCCAGTGATGTCGACACCTTTTAAAAGGTCTGTATCGATTAACACTTGTGGTCCATGACAAATGGCAAAAACAGGTTTTCCATCTTGGATAAATGCTTTTGCAAATTCACCAAAACGATCGTCTTCACGCAATAAATCGGGAGAGAATCCACCAGGGATAAGCAACGCATCAAAGTCTGCAGGATGAACTTCATCAATGGATTTATCAATTTTTACGGTTGTGCCTTTTTTACCAGTTACTTGGTTACCTGATTGTTTGTCAATCGTGATAACTTCATGACCAGCTTCTTTAAAGGCTTGTGCTGGTTCAGTGTACTCCACATCTTCAAATAAGTTTGTTATAATTGTAGCGATTTTTTTACTCATGCTCATTCACCTCCTTTCAATGACAAAACAGAAGTAAAAATGGCCAACAAATTCGTTCCGTAGGGCATCGGCCAATTTCGAGGTCCATTCCTCAAAACATTTCCTGAATAAGGATCAATAACTTTCACTTAAAAACTGTATTTTATATTATTACAGTTAAAATAAAAAATTTGATTTATCTTAAATTCGATCTTATTTACAAAATACAAAGGAGAATTCTTCATTCCCTCTTTTAAAATGTCTAATTAGTATATGTGTCTTTTCATCTGAACAATCACCGCTTAAAGAAGAATTGGCTACGGTATGAATGTTAGTATAATATCTACAACAGACAATTAAAAGTACGCACTTTTAAGTTATATAGTAACAAAAAAACATTTAGTATACCTTTATACACTATTGAGAGTGATGTGATTTTCCTTTAGGGGATTTAAAACAGAAAAATCCCCGTTAATATACACACCTTCTATTCTCAAGTAACAAACAGGATGCTAACTAATAGAAGCAAATATTACGATTTATTGCTAGAAGGGTTGGCTTTCGGTAATATAAGCGACCTATCTATACCAGATGTTTCACAAACATAGGATGCCTCCATAATAGCTGATGGATCTGCTGCTAGAACGACACTTTTTAATTTGTGAAAAAATTGCATATAGAGTTCTAATGACAAAGGTTTACTCACTTCTTTAGCTGTAAAAATTAAAATAGGAATATTTAAGCCCAAAAATACAACATAAATTGGGATTCCCCATAAAGCATTGGCCATAATCGATAACGCTGTTACACCACCATCTACTAGCCCGTTTGGTGCTAACATCGTTTCTAATCCCATAGCAACGATTGACGCCCCCAAAGTTAAAAAAACATACTCAACAAATTTTTTCATCATCTCACCTTTAAATATGCATTATTCTTGATTCCTTACTATAAAACAGTTCAGCTAAAATCCTTTACAACACAGGAATATTATTCTCCTTTTTTCCAGATTGTACTCCTATATTTACTTTATGCACTGGATCATTGCAAATAAAAAGACCACAAGTCTTGACTTATTAAAAGTCTACTTGTGGTTTTAATCCCCTTATCTTTTTAGAACGATTGCTATTTAATAGACGCACTTTTATCGGCAGGAGTATCCATCATGACAGTATCACCAGCTTTGACACAGCTAACACACGCCTGAGACCTGTGTGAAAGGCTTTCTTCTAACGCCTGTAATCCGATATTCTTTTCCTAAGCCAGCAAGCCTTTAGAACTTGAACCGGCTTACTGTATCTTGAAGCTGCTCAGCCATTTCCGATAAATTATGGGCTGAAGCAGACACTTCTTCCATAGAGGCGAGCTGTTCTTCAGCTGATGCAGCCACGCCTTGACTATGCATGGAAGATTCTCTTGAAATTGCTGTCACTCCTGTTACAGCCGCAGAAATTTCCTGGGTGCTTGCAGACATTTGCTGAGCGGTCGCTGCCATGTCATCAACCTTTAGTCCTATATCCATCATGAATCGTAATATTACTTCAAAACTCTTCTGTGTTCGGGAGACTATTCCCAAACCATTTTCAACTTCCCGCTTTACTGAATTCATGGAATCTGTGGATTGGTTCATATCATTCTGAATTTGCCGGATCAACTCAGAGATTTGAGAAGAAGATTCCTGGGATTGTTCAGCCAGCTTTCTTACCTCGTCTGCAACTACAGCAAAACCTTTGCCATGTTCCCCTGCTCTTGCCGCTTCAATAGCAGCATTTAATGCAAGCAGATTGGTCTGGCTGGCTATATCTATAATCACCTTTGAGATATTCTCAATTTGCTTCGACCTCTCATTTAAAAGCTGGACTTCCTTGCTGGTTTCGATCACAGTAGTATGAATCAGGGTCATCTGCTGAGAAGTTTGTTCTACATATTTGCCGCCTTCTTCTGCACGGGTCCCCGCTTCAGCAGTATTTTCGGCAATTTCTGCAGAAGACTCCGCAATCGCAGCAATGCCGCTTGTTACTTCTTCTAAAGCTTTTGCACTTTCTTCTATGCTTTGGGTCTGTGTTTCCGCTCCGCCGGCAACCTGCTGTATGGCTTCCGTAATTTGTTCAGTCGCCCTGCTGGTCTGTTCTGCCCCTGCAGTTAACTCCTCTGATGAAGCAGCTACCTGATCGGAAGTCTCTAAAACTCCTCTGATCATGGTTATTAAATTCTCCTTCATTTCATTGTAGCTTTTTGAAAGATCTGTTAGCTCATCACCCGCATCATCTATAACTTCTGCTGTAAAATCCCCTCTGCCAGCCAGTTCTAATGCACTTTTAACAGCTGCAAGACGCTTCTGCAGCCTTTTAGTAAACCAGAAGACAACTAGAGATGCAACAGCAGCAACAATTAAGATAAGGATAAGGAACTTTGTCATGAAGTCCGATAGAATTTTATCAATAATGGTTTGGGGAGCGCCTACATACAAGATTCCTACTGTTTCTCCGCTCTTGTTTTTCAGCGGCATGTAGGCTGTTTGAAAGGTATTGCCTGTAACTTTAGCTTCCCCATAATAGTTTTCACCTTTTTTAAGTACAACTTCACGCACTTCAGGTGAAACAGCTGTTCCAATATTTCTCTCACCGTTTACAAAGACATTCGTTGTAATGCGGGTATCCCCCTGAAAAATGGTAACCGAAGCACCAGTATCCTGGCCTATTGCATCAACAAGTTCAAAATCATTATTAAAGAGGTGATCTCCTCTATACAGCTTGCCATTCCGGATTTCCCATTCACCAGGAAACTTATTCCGTATGTACCTTTCGCTTATACTAAGGTCACCCTTAGCTTTTTCAATTGCAAATGCCTTAATCCCCTTGGTTACTTCATTTACTACAACGCCTCCGATAATAACAGATAGCAGCAGTACGATGCTAATTACAATTAAGTTGATTTTTGTTCCTAACTTGAATTTGAACCTCAATTTAACATCACTCCTTAATGAAATAAAAATGATTTCCTGACGGAACTATAAAAAAACATAGTTTCACCCTCCTCCCACAATAAAAAAAACACCCACTTATCTTGAAATACAAGAAAAGGAAGTGTTTTAGGAATCTGGCAGGAGCGCTGCCCATTCTAAAAGTTCCGTTTTAAATAGGTTTTAACGTGTATCAGCAACAGGGTCCCTATCCTGAATACACCAAAAGACCTATTTGATTACTTTTATTTTCAATAACTTCTAAATTATAGCAAAAGAATCATATTATTCAATACTTTTTACCTATTAGCACGTTAGAAATGTTTTCCATATGAAAACTGTTTGCCCTGTCATTTCCATTGTATTTTCCGGATCCCCTGACAGCTCCGGAACCTAAAACACTTGACGCAATTCAATCTGGCCTTCCCCATGTCCTTGCGGGTCCGGCATCCGCATGGCCCACTCAATCGCTTCTTGTTTATTGGACTGTACCCGGTTGATATTCAGAACCTTTGGATCTGCTGCATCCGTATTGTCTATTTTGCAGATGATGCACCATCTTCCTTTAACTTTTGAAGTTAATGGAACTTCTATATCATCTCCGTTGCCGGTTTTGACGAGGACGCGGCCATCGTATTTGGCAAAGTTCTCCCCTTTTGAGATAAAGCCAAGAAACCGGAAGATATTCGTGGCAATGATGACTGAGTCCAAATCCTTCAGTGTTTTGATCGTCAGGTTTTCTGCATTGTTTCCAGACGTGTTTCCGACACCGGAGTCTCTATCAAGCTTGATAAATGGAGAGGTATGAAACCCGCCCTTATTGCCAAAATAAATATGTCCAAACTCGCCTTTTTTGGTTTTATAAAAAGCGTGCAGATCCAAATCAACACCCTTTGTCCATTTGAGCCTGACTTTAACATTTTCAATTTTGGCAGCTTTTCTGAGTGAAACACCTTCTCCGGGCTTATCAAGCGTGATCTTTCCAAGCTTAATCGGCTGCTGAGCAGCTGGCTCGGGCACAATAAGCGGTTCTGGTTTTGCTGGAGTCTCTTGTAAAACAGGACTTTCTATTTCCAGCGCGGGTGCCGCCTCGGAAGCGCCGCTCTCCTGCTCTTCTTCCACTTCAATGCCAAAATGATTGCACAGAGCGGCGAGTCCGCCGGAAAAACCCCCGGTATTGGCTGAAAACTTCCAATCTCCATTTCTATTATATAATTCACCCAATACTAAAGTGTTTTCAATAGTAAAAGACCCCAGCTTATATGAAAGCAGCTCTTCCCCTGTTGCTGCATTGCTGAATAAAATAGAAGCATTATTCATTTCTGAGAAAGTCTGATTCTTTTTATCTCCTTCATAGATGGTCAGCGTAAAAACAAGCTTTTCGATAGAAGGTGTTATTAAAGGCAAATTAATGTGAAATAATTCTGTGCTTCTACCCGTCTCTGCAATCACAGAATGCTGTACAGATTGGTCCGTTGAAACACTATTGCCATAAAAAATCATGGAGGAATCATCAGGGCAATGCCCATTTTGATCAGCCATAAATACAGCTGCATCTATATCATAAGTATCAGGACTTTCCCAGCTGATCCAGATAGAAAGCTGTGATAAATCTTGCCTAGTTTTTGTTAAATCAATACGGGAACCATTACCTTTATTTTAACATAAATTCCCTATCCGGCAGTATAAAAAATAACCTTGACCTCTTGGGTCAAAGTTATCAGGTTCTTACTCAAACTTCCCACGCACATTCCCGAATAGCTTCACCTTCAAGCGTAAAAATGCCGCTTCTTGGCGGTTTCACGGATTGGATCATGGCTTGAGCCAATATTTCTGTCGGCAGCGGTTCCCGAGAACGAAGCAGTCCGAATTTATTAAAAAACTGTACGGCTTTCATTCCGGCAACCTCCATGGTTCTATCACTATTTTTTCTTACCAGCACAGGCGGCTTAATAATTGTCACGCCAGGAAACCCTAAATCTTTTACAGAATCTTCCAGCTGCCCCTTCATCCTTGGATAAAATAAGGGAGAATTAGGAGACGAGCCCCCTGAAGATACCAAAACATAATGACTGACATGGTTTTCTCTGGCTATTTTGGCAAACTGGTATTGGTATCCGTAATCGATTTTCCATTGCGCTTCTTTACTTCCCGCAGCTTTTAAGGTCGTTCCCAAACAAGAAAACAAGACATCGCCTTTCACTGAATCCTTCCATTGTTCAGATTGATCAAAGTCAATCACATGAACCTTTAATTTCTCATGCTGGATAGGAAGCTCCCGCCTGACAAAAACATCTATCTGATGAAAGTACTCATCTTCCAGCAGCAAATCCAGCATGTCCTTGCCTGTTGCTCCCGTTGCTCCTATTAATAATGCGTGCATTTTTTTCTCCTTATATTTTTATAGTTTATTAGAAAAATTATATAACACGTTTCCTCAAATATAGGAAATAATGTCTTAAATGCGCTTCCTCTAATTCTAAAATATATTAAAATCCATACTCTGAATAAAAGCTGGAACAAGGGGTAATATACTTCTATAAAACATAATGAGGTGATAGAAATGTCTAACATGGTAAATCAAGAAGAAATAGAAACATTACGAGAGTTAATCAAAGACGTAGACACGGCCATGCTGACCACGGTTACGGAGGAAGGACTTGTGTCCCGTCCAATGAAAACACAAGAAGTAGAATTTGATGGTGACTTATGGTTTTTCACGAAAAAAGAGACTGCAAAGTATGAGGAAATACTTCATGATCAAGATGTTAATGTGGCTTATGCAGGCAAATCCTATGTTTCCGTCCGCGGAAGAGCGGAAATCGTTGAGGATTTAGAAAAGAAAAAAGAATTGTGGAGCAAAGCATATGAAGAAATTATGCAGACATCTTATGATGATCCTAACGTTGTCCTTATAAAGGTAAAAGCGGAAGCGGCCGAATATTGGGAAACAGGCAATTTCACGAAAAAAGCAGCCTTTCTCTTTAAACGCATGACAGGACAAAACTCTAAATCGGCAGATATTAATGAAACAGTTGAATTGAATAAATAACACTTGAAACTGGTTATCTGCTTATAGGCAATCCATTTCAAGTGTTGGGTAATGCTGATCCATTTTCAGCTTAAAAACTGCAGACTGATAAGACCCCCTGCTCATTCATTCCTTTCAAATAAAGATCTATTAGTATTCTAAGCTTAAAATAATAAGATGCCTGATTATGCCTTGCATTAAAAGGGCGATGCTTAAAGAAAACATCGCCTCCACTTTTAATTATTTTCCGAAATAAGATATTTCTCTTTGAAGGTTGGACTTAGTTCACTCCACACATCAAATTTGTTGCCGTCTAAATCATAAAAGACAAAATTTCTTCCAGAGTGCCCTCTGTCTTCGATCTCTTTAACTCTAATTCCGCTTTGCTCAAAGTCTTTATGTATTGCCTCTAAGGCACTTAATCCATTAACTTCAAAAGTAAGCGAAAAACGCTCATTGCCGTAGATATCAAAGAAATTGGAGCTTTGATTCTTATTAGATTTCACAAGAAAAATACTCTGATTGGCAAAGTTTAAAATAGCTTTATCCTGATCTTTATAGCTTAACTCTGCTCCTAATTTATTAACATACCAATCAGAAGAATGGTCTACATTTGTTACTGGTATATAGGTTGTGCCTACCCTTAATAATTTCTCGCCCATTTATTGTCCTCCTTAAAATCACCAATATATTTATCCTTGTTTCTATTCTCCCTCTTTATTAACCTGGCCCATATCCCAGGTAAAAGTCTATTTTTCCGTCATGGCGAGCTTGATATCAAAAAAAACAATAGCTCCACAAAGTACAACACCATGATATTAACCCGCAGGCGGAATAACCCCTGAAATAAGCAGAATAAACAGCACTAATCCAATGGAGAAAAAAATGATGGAGGAAGTGAAAACAGGCCCTCTCCTAAACACAAACACTTCCCTTTTTTGGATGAAGCCTGTTTGAGCACTTGCCTGTGAGGAACTGAAATCTGAAATGACTCCTCCGCTGCTTGAAAAGTAAAAGCTAAGGCCAGCAAAAGCCATGCCAGTAAAAAACATTACCTCAATGAACCTTACAGAGAATGTGGAAGCAACGAAAAGCGTTACAGCCACTTCAGCCAAAAAAGTCAGCAGCAAACTAATAAAATATTTTGTCCGAATGACGTCCTCCCCCTTTTTCAGTTACCTATCACTAT
>NZ_BCUY01000070.1 GCF_001591465.1 Cytobacillus firmus NBRC 15306 | reverse complement strand
CCCGAAAAGAAAAACAAAGACTAAGAACGCCACGTCCTGTGGCAACGTCTTTGTGACCCACTTCCTGTGGGCCTCAACTAACAATCACTGGGGGATAAGGAAAACCCCCACTGATTGAAGTTTCACTTTATTCTGAAAGGAGGGAGCCACATGAAAAAAACAAAGCCAAAATACCGGCAAATTATTGATGCGGCTGTAGTCGTGATCGCTGAAAATGGCTATCACCAGGCTCAGGTATCAAAAATTGCCAAACAGGCTGGTGTCGCTGATGGCACTATCTACTTATATTTTAAAAACAAAGAAGATATATTAATATCCCTCTTTCAGGATAAAATGGGCTACTTTGTTGAGAAAATTGAAGAAAAAATTGCAGGAAAAGAGAAAGCTGCAGAGAAACTATTAATGATGGTAGAATCGCACTTTAGAATGCTTTCGGAAGACAAGCACCTGGCAATTGTAACCCAGCTCGAATTAAGGCAGTCCAATAAAGACCTTCGCCATAAGATTAATGAGGTGCTCAAAGGTTACCTCACTTTAGTGGAAAGGATTCTTGATGAAGGCAGGGAGAGCGGTGAGTTTCCAGCTGACCTGGACATCAGGCTGGCACGCCAGATGATTTTTGGCACCATGGACGAAACAGTGACCACCTGGGTAATGAATGAGCAGAAATATGATCTTACTGCATTGGCAGAGCCTGTTCATAAACTTTTAATCAGCGGGTGCGGAAGACCTTGAAATGTTAAAGTGCTCAATAATATGGTAGGAGGGATAGGATGGAATACATGAAATGGACCCATAAGGACTTCGTAGCGACGATTACAATTGAACGTCCGCCTGCGAATGCTCTTTCATCAGGTGTATTAAAAGAGCTCTCAGCTGTCCTGGATGAAGTTGAAGATAATAATGATGTTAGAGTTATCCTAATTCACGGAGAAGGCAGATTCTTTTCAGCAGGTGCTGATATAAAAGAATTTACAACTATTGAAAGCGGAGAAGATTTTTCAAGCTTAGCGGCATATGGACAGAATCTCTTTGAGCGAATGGAAAAGTTCCATAAGCCAATTATAGCAGCCATTCATGGTGCAGCTCTTGGCGGCGGCCTGGAGCTTGCGATGGGCTGTCATTTCCGTCTTGTAGCTGAAAACGCAAAGCTCGGTCTTCCGGAGCTTCAGCTTGGATTGATTCCCGGTTTTGCCGGAACTCAGCGGCTTCCCCGCTATGTAGGTGCTGCTCGTGCAGCTGAAATGCTGTTCACAAGTGACCCAATTACCGGGCTTGAAGCAGTGCAATATGGTTTGGCTAACCATGCCTATCCTGAGGAGCAGCTTTTGGAAAATGCCTTTAACATGGCAAAGAAAATTGCCAAAAAGAGCCCAGGCTCCATCAAGGCGGCCATTGAGCTATTAAACTTCGGAAAAACAGGACAATTCTACGAAGGTGTAAAAAAAGAAGCGGAATTGTTCGGAGAAGTATTTGTATCCGAAGATGGAAAGGAAGGCATATCAGCGTTTATTGATAAGCGGGAGCCAAACTTTACCGGAAAATAGAGATTAAAAGATTTGGGCTGAAAGATTACATTCTTCCTAATAATCTATTATAATAGATATGTAAGCGTTTTATTTTATTTTCAGAAGATACATTGTTTTAGTTGTGGTCTGTGAGCGAGCGCCCGCTCAATTTTAATATAAGCGGGCAGTTCCAAGCAGATGAACCTTTCTGCGCATTAAATATTTTCAATCTTTCGAAGTGAAGAAATGTTTTAATTAATGGCTTTGTTTATATGACACTGCTTAATTACTAGGAGGGAAATCATGAACATCTACGTATTAATGAAGAGAACATTTGATACTGAAGAAAAAATTACAATCTCTGGCGGCAAAATCAATGAAGATGGCGCGGAATTTATCATTAATCCATATGATGAATATGCAATTGAAGAAGCAATCCAGGTTCGCGATGCAAATGGCGGAGAAGTAACAGTTGTTTCTGTGGGAACAGAAGAAGCTGAAAAGCAGCTGCGTACCGCTCTTGCGATGGGTGCCGATAAAGCTGTTTTAATAAATACAGAAGATGATATTGAAGATGGGGACCAGTTCACGACGGCAAAAATCTTATCCGAATTCTTGAAAGACAAAGATGCTGACTTAATCATTGCTGGAAATGTAGCAATTGATGGGGGTTCCGGACAGGTTGGACCGCGCGTAGCAGAGATTTTAGGCATTTCTTATGTAACTACTATCACTAAGCTTGATATCAATGGCAGTTCTGCCACAGTAGTGCGTGATGTTGAAGGGGATTCAGAAGTAATTGAGACATCTCTTCCATTATTGGTCACTGCCCAGCAGGGTCTGAATGAGCCTCGCTATCCATCCTTGCCAGGAATCATGAAGGCGAAAAAGAAGCCTCTTGATGAGCTTGAGCTTGACGACCTTGATCTTGATGAGGACGATGTTGAAGCTAAGACAAAGACAATTGAAATCTATATGCCGCCTAAAAAAGAAGCAGGAAAAGTTCTTGAAGGCGAATTGGAAGATCAAGTTAAGGAACTGGTGAAGCTTCTTCATACTGAAGCTAAAGTTGTCTGATCATCAATAACTGATTAATAATAACGCAGGGGGTAAAACATATGGCTAGAAAAGTATTAGTGTTAGGTGAAGTCCGTGACGGTTCATTGCGTAATGTATCCTTCGAAGCTGTTGCAGCCGGAAAGACTGCATCAGAAGGCGGAGAAGTTGTAGGTGTTTTAATTGGTGATGCTGTAAGCACTTTAGCGAGTGGAATGATCCACTACGGTGCTGACCGTGTTGTAATAGTTGAAGATGAGAAGCTGAAGCAGTATACTCCTGATGGCTTTTCACAGGCTCTAATGGCTGTAATTGATTCAGAGAGCCCGGATGCCCTGATTTTTGGACATACAGCATTGGGAAAAGACCTTGCTCCTAAAATTGCTGCCAAGCTTGAGTCTGGTTTAATCTCTGACGTAACAAGCCTTGAAGAAGCAGGCGGCAACCTGGTCTTCACACGCCCGATTTATTCAGGCAAAGCATTTGAGAAGAAAATTGTGACAGATGGCCTGCTGTTTGCAACCATTCGTCCAAATAACATAGCTCCTTTGGAAAAGGATGAATCAAGATCAGGAGATGTTGCTTCTGTTGCTGCAGAAATCAAAGATCTTCGCACAATCATTAAGGAAGTTGTCCGCAAAGCGAGTGAAGGTGTTGATTTATCTGAAGCTAAGGTTATTATTGCCGGCGGCCGCGGTGTTAAGAGTGAGGAAGGCTTTGAGCCATTAAAAGAGCTTGCTTCTGTCTTAAACGGAGCTGTAGGGGCTTCACGCGGAGCCTGCGATGCAGATTATTGCGATTATTCATTGCAAATTGGACAGACAGGTAAGGTGGTAACACCAGATCTGTATATTGCGTGCGGTATCTCTGGAGCTATTCAGCACTTAGCGGGAATGTCCAACTCCAAAGTAATCGTAGCGATTAACAAAGATCCGGAAGCCAATATCTTTAAAGTAGCTGATTATGGTATTGTCGGAGACCTGTTTGAGGTTGTTCCGCTTCTGACAGAAGAGTTCAAAAAACTTAAAGTAAACGCATAAAATAGTTCAACCAATGGGCGGCAGCTGGCCGCCCATTATACATAATATCCAAAGCAAATGTAAGAGAATAATCTTCCTCAAACAGGGTAAATTACGATCGAGCAGATTATTCGCAACATAGAATAAACGGTGATATACTGTCGTTAGTATTTGAGTTAAATTTTAGGAGGCATATCAAATGGCTATTACACACGCAACTGACCAAAACTTCACTGCTGAAACTGGTTCGGGATTAGTATTGGCAGATTTCTGGGCTCCATGGTGCGGCCCTTGTAAAATGATCGCTCCTGTATTAGAAGAACTTGATTCTGAAATGGGCGACAAAGTGAAAATTGTAAAAATCGATGTTGACGAAAACCAGGAAACAGCAGGAAAGTTTGGCGTAATGAGCATCCCGACTCTGATCGTTCTAAAAGACGGTGAAGTGGTTGATAAAGCGGTTGGTTTCCAGCCGAAAGAAGCTCTTGCTGAATTACTTTCAAAGCATGCTTAATCTATAAGAAATTTCCCGGTGTCCCATGCGGACATCGGGATTTTTTTATCATGTGTGTCTAGCAGTTATGCTGCAGTTCTCCCAGCTGATATAATAAGATGGGAATGCAGTGCCACCGTCTTTATTATGCAAACTAATCTTCATGACCAGCTTGCATACCATGTGGTTATGAAAATTTAATAAATATATGTTAGATAAAATCTTTGCTAGAAGAGCCTTTCAATAAGAAAATTTTTAACCGGGGAGGTGGAGTGCCATGAATGAAACGATAAAGAATAAACTGATTCTTCTGCCTGCCCAGCCAGGCTGCTATTTAATGAAGAACAGGCAGGGAACCATTATCTATGTGGGGAAAGCCAAAACCCTCAGAAACCGGGTCAGATCCTATTTTACAGGCTCACATGACGGAAAAACATTAAGACTTGTTAATGAGATCGTAGACTTTGAGTACATTGTCACATCTTCAGATATGGAAGCATTGATCCTTGAGATGAATCTGATCAAGAAATATGATCCCAAATATAATGTAATGCTGAAGGACGATAAAAGCTACCCTTTTATCAAATTGACGGCCGAACGCCATCCCCGTCTGATTACAACCAGAAAAGTAAAAAAAGACAGGGGAAAATATTTTGGGCCTTATCCCAATGTGCAGGCTGCCAATGAAACAAAAAAGCTGCTCGACCGTATTTACCCTCTTCGCAAATGTTCAACTCTTCCGGACAGAGTATGCCTTTATTATCACTTAGGCCAATGTCTTGCACCATGCGTAAAGGAAGTAAGTGAAGACCAATATAAGCAAATGACAGATGAAATTGCAAAATTCTTAAATGGCGGATACAAAGAGATTAAAAAAGACCTGACTGCAAAAATGACAGCGGCTGCTGAAGAATTGGACTTTGAAAGAGCAACAGAGCTCAGAGATAAAATTGCCCATATAGATGCAACGATGGAAAAGCAAAAAATGACAATGACAGATTTTACCGACCGGGATGTATTTGGATATGCGGTTGATAAAGGGTGGATGTGTGTACAGGTCTTCTTCATCAGGCAGGGCAAACTCATCGAACGGGATGTATCAATGTTCCCGATTTATAATGAGCCGGAAGAAGAAATTCTAACGTTCCTCGGCCAGTTTTATACTAAAGCAAATCACTTTAAACCCCGTGAAATATTGGCACCTGATTCCATAGATGCAGTCATGGCAGAACAGCTTCTTGATGTAAAAGTGCTAAAGCCGCAGCGCGGGCAAAAAAAGGACCTGGTGAAGCTTGCCTATAAAAATGCAAAGATTGCTCTCCAGGAAAAGTTTTCTTTAATAGAGCGTGATGAAGAACGGACTATTAAAGCTGTTGAAAACCTGGGGGATCAGCTTGGAATTTATACTCCTCACCGGATTGAAGCATTTGATAATTCAAATATCCAGGGAACGGACCCTGTTTCAGCCATGATCGTCTTTATTGATGGCAAACCAGAGAAAAGAGAGTACCGAAAATATAAAATAAAGTCTGTCAAAGGTCCTGATGATTATGAATCCATGAGGGAAGTAGTCCGGCGCAGATATACAAGGGTACTGAAAGAAGAACTGCCGCTTCCGGACTTAATCTTGATTGATGGAGGAAAAGGGCATGTTGAAGCTGTACGGGATGTGCTTGAAAATGAGCTTGGTCTGGATATTCCGATTTCAGGCCTGGTGAAGGATGAGAAGCACAGAACATCACAGCTTTTACATGGTAACCCGCTTCAAATTATTCCGCTTGCAAGGAACAGCCAGGAATTCTACCTGCTGCAGAGAATTCAGGATGAAGTTCATCGCTTTGCGATTACTTTTCACCGCCAGCTTCGTGGAAAAAGTGCCTTTCAATCTATTCTGGATGAAATTCCGGGCATAGGCGAAAAGCGAAAGAAACAGCTGTTGAAGGCCTTTGGATCTGTTAAGAAAATGAAAGAGGCATCAATTGAGGAATTTAGAAAAATAGGCATTCCTGCGAATGTTGCTGAGGAGTTAAAGCAGAAACTTGAGGAACAAAATGGAAACTCCAAGTCTTAAATGGATATAGACAGAAAAATTCAGACATGTTATACTTATTGAAACTTTATATCAATATCACTTTATAGCGATAAAGCGCATGTCCATATAGTTTAAACAAGGTAACGGAACTATTGGACTTAATCGTTAAGTGAAGGTAGAGGTGCGAACTTCATCAGTAAAAGCTTGGAGAAGAATGGGCTTCCATGAAAAGCTTTGAAAGGGTATGTTCGCCGAAGTGGAGAAAATCTCATCATTTTTTCTGCTGGTTCTGCATTGAATAAATGCAGAATTGTCAGGACATTGCCGTCCTGGAGAGCTATCTCACTGTGTTTGCTCACTTATACATTTTGGCTGCACAGCAATGGGATAGTTAAACTATTCCATTGCTTTTTTTATTGCCCAAAAGGGGTATTTTAGATGTAAGGCCATTGTCAAATACAGCAGAGTGAACTGTTATGCTTCGCTTACATAGGACGGCAAATCATAAAATTACGAGTTCTTTAGAAAGAAGGGAAAGCTGTGGGAATCATTGTGCAGAAATTCGGAGGCACCTCCGTGGGGACTGTAGACAGAATTCAAAATGTCGCCAATCGGGTAATTGAAGAAAAAAACCGGGGAAACGATGTTGTTGTGGTTGTTTCTGCAATGGGCAAAACGACTGATCAGCTGGTTGGCATGGCAAGGGAGATTTCCCCCTCCCCAGATAAAAGGGAAATGGACATGCTGCTTACAACCGGAGAACAGGTGACCATCTCTTTATTAGCGATGGCATTAAATGCAAAAGGGCATCCCGCCGTTTCTTTTACAGGGTGGCAGGCAGGTATTAAGACAGAAGCAGTACATGGCAATGCGAGGATAGTGAATATTGATCCAGGTAACATTCAGGGGGAATTAAACCAGGGGAAAATTGTGATTGTAGCAGGTTTCCAGGGGATGACCGAAGATGGTTCCATCACCACACTTGGCCGCGGCGGGTCTGATACAACAGCTGTTGCACTGGCTGCAGCCCTTAAAGCTGATAAATGTGATATTTATACGGATGTTACCGGTGTGTTTACAACCGACCCCCGCTTTATAAAGAATGCCAGAAAGTTACATTCTGTGTCCTATGATGAAATGCTTGAGCTGGCCAATTTGGGGGCTGGTGTGCTCCATCCAAGAGCAGTTGAATTCGCTAAAAACTATGGACTTCCGCTTGAAGTGCGTTCAAGCCTTGAAAAGGAAGATGGAACAATCATTGAGGAGGAAGTAAAAATGGAACAAAATTTAGTCGTGCGCGGTGTGGCTTTTGAGGATGATATAACAAGGGTAACGATTATTGGTCTTCCTAATTCACTGACTGGGCTGTCTACTATTTTCTCGGCGCTTGCCAAAAATCATATTAATGTTGATATCATTATCCAGAGCATGACAGAAGCCCAGACAACTAACCTGTCGTTCTCAATCAAGAATGAAGATCTGACGGATACAGTGAAAGTTCTGGAAAAGCATAGAGAACAATTAAATTATGACCGCATTGAGTGGGAATCGGGGCTTGCCAAAGTTTCGATTGTCGGCTCAGGCATGATTTCCAATCCGGGTGTGGCTGCAGAAATGTTCGAAGTGCTTTCAGCGAATGAAATTCAGGTGAAAATGGTAAGCACGTCAGAAATTAAAGTATCAGCGGTTGTTGAAAACAGCAAAATGATTGATGCAGTTGATGCTTTACATGAGGCATTCAAGCTGTCTGTTTCTGCGGTTAAGGCTTAATTCCGAAGATATAAACAATAAGCTATCATACATTGATAGCTTATTGTTTATACATATGAGAAGTTACTCAGCCAGATCCTTTTTATCCCACTTCACCGTAATAAGGATTTTGCCGGTTTTCTTGCGGGGATGTTCGAATGCCTCGCAAATAACTTCTTTTTGAAATTCAATCTGCTGGGCTATAAATCCGGCCTCAAGCTGAAAGGTGCAGTTATTGTTCTTTTTGCAGCGGTCTGCAATCAGCTGGCTTGATAATTCCATTTCAATTTCATGTTTCGATTCGTTTGCGATGGAAAGGTTTCCCCAGCCGGCGTTTATAAAAAACTCGGCAATCTGTCCGGCTGTTTCAAGAGGATACATGCGTGCGATCCTTTTTCCGGCCCAATATAAAATTTCCGGTGCTTCATTTCCTAAAAGGTCATGCAAAAGCACTTCCCGGATTAGTTCATAGCCAAATACCGGTACTGACTGTATGTGATCTTCATTAGTGGATTTCGCAGATGCTAATTCGCTCAATAGTCTCCCCTCTTTCTATGATTCTATTATATACAATATGCTGTGGGAGTTAATATCAATTCGTGAAAAAATAGAACGATTTGCATAGAAATAATTACTATTCCAGTATACTGGAGACCAGCATCTAGGTCATATTGAACCGCAGAATAATATATGTTTTTAACCTGTTAATATTTTTTAAAAATTTTATTAATATGGAACATTTTATGTATCCGTTTTCTTGACGCTCTATTATCTTGGGAGTAAAATGGACATGTCACATAATTGTAAGAAAATGAATAACATTTTCGAGATGATGTCCTGAGCGGGGGCTCAGCATCGTTTTTTTAAAATCAGGGGGGAAAGTTTATGGCAGGTAATCGTGAGTTTTTTAATCGCAGATTGCATTCATTGCTTGGAGTAATACCAGTTGGATTGTTTTTGGTTCAGCACCTTGTAGTGAACCATTTTGCAACAGGGGGAGAGGAATCTTTTAATAATGCAGCGCATTTTATGGAAAGTCTTCCATTTAGAATATTCCTTGAAACATTTGTAATCTATTTACCTTTGCTGTTCCACGCAATCTATGGCCTTTATATTGCTTTTACTGCGAAAAATAACACAAGCAGATACGGATATTTCCGCAACTGGATGTTTATGCTTCAGCGCGTTTCCGGTGTCATTACGCTGGTTTTTGTTGCATGGCATGTTTGGGAAACACGTGTGCAGGCTGCCTTTGGAGCAGAAGTTAACTTTCAGATGATGGAGAACATCCTATCTAATCCATTTATGTTCTGGTTCTATATTATTGGAGTCATTTCTGCAATTTTCCACTTTGCTAATGGGCTTTGGTCATTCCTTGTCAGCTGGGGGCTTACAGTATCTCCTCGTTCACAGGTTATTTCCACTTACGTAACAATCGGAATTTTCATTGCACTATCTATTGTTGGCGTACGTGCTCTGACAGCATTTATTTAATAGATATGAGAGATTATTAGACTTGATCGGATAAAAAGGGAATTGGGCAGCTGCCCGGCTCCGCATCATTGGAAGCGCAAGGCAAAATGCAGCATTTTTGGCAGAGTAAACGCCTTCGGAAGTCCACAAGGGGCCGGTAAGCGGGTGCTCGCGCTTTTCTTACAAGTATTAAGGGAGTGAGTCACGATGGGTAAAGGAAAAGTTATAGTTGTCGGCGGCGGACTAGCCGGTTTGATGGCGACAATTAAAGTAGCAGAATCTGGGACTCCGGTTGAATTATTTTCTCTGGTACCGGTTAAACGTTCTCACTCTGTTTGTGCCCAGGGCGGCATCAACGGAGCGGTAAATACAAAAGGGGAAGGCGATTCTCCGTGGATTCATTTTGACGATACAATTTATGGCGGGGACTTCCTGGCAAATCAGCCGCCTGTAAAAGCAATGGCAGAGGCTGCACCTGGCATCATTCATTTATTTGACCGTATGGGTGTTATGTTTAACCGCACACCTGAAGGACTGCTTGACTTCCGCCGCTTCGGTGGAACACAGCATCACCGTACTGCGTTTGCCGGTGCTACAACTGGACAGCAGCTGCTTTATGCAATGGACGAGCAGGTCCGCCGCCATGAGGTGGCAGGATTAGTGACAAAGTATGAGGGCTGGGAATTTCTAGGGGTTGTCATCGATGATGACGGAGCCTGTAAGGGTGTCGTTGCCCAGAACCTGACTTCAATGGAAATTAAGTCTTTTGCTGCAGATGCAGTTATTATGGCATCCGGCGGACCGGGAATTATTTTTGGAAAATCCACTAACTCTGTCATTAACACAGGCTCAGCGGCTTCAATCGTTTATCAGCAGGGTGCTTATTACGCAAATGGGGAATTTATTCAGATTCACCCAACCGCTATCCCTGGGGATGATAAGCTTCGCCTAATGAGTGAATCTGCACGCGGTGAAGGCGGGCGAGTATGGACATATAAAGGTGGAAAACCATGGTACTTCCTTGAGGAGAAATATCCGGCTTATGGAAACCTGGTGCCGCGTGATATTGCAACGCGTGAAATTTTTGACGTGTGTGTTAACCAGAAGCTTGGCATTAATGGGGAGAACATGGTATATCTTGATCTTTCCCATAAAGATCCTAAAGAGCTTGATATTAAGCTTGGCGGAATCATTGAAATCTATGAGAAATTCCAGGGTGAAGATCCTCGTAAAGTGCCGATGAAAATTTTCCCTGCTGTCCACTATTCAATGGGCGGATTATGGGTTGACTATGATCAGATGACAAATATTCCTGGGTTGTTTGCAGCGGGTGAATGTGATTATTCACAGCATGGTGCCAACCGTCTTGGCGCCAACTCACTTCTATCAGCCATTTATGGCGGTATGGTAGCAGGCCCGAATGCTGTCAAGTATATCAGCGGATTAGATAAGAGTGCTGAAGATCTGCCATCATCTTTATTTGACCGCCATGTAAAACAGGAAGAAGAAAAATGGAATAATATCATGTCTCTTGATGGCACTGAGAATGCATATGTCCTTCATAAAGAGCTTGGTGAGTGGATGACAGACAATGTAACGGTTGTCCGCCATAATGACAGGCTTTTGAAAACAGATGAAAAAATTGTTGAACTAATGGAGCGCTATAAAAACATTAATATTAATGATACTGCGAAGTGGAGCAATCAGGGTGCAAGCTTTACGCGCCAGCTGCAGAATATGCTTCAATTGGCACGTGTTATTACAATTGGTGCCTATAACCGGAATGAAAGCCGCGGTGCACACTATAAGCCGGACTTCCCTGAACGTAATGATGAGGAATTCATGAAAACAACAATGGCAAAGTTTGTTGATGCAAATTCCGCTCCTGCATTCCATTACGAAGACATTGATGTAAGCTTGATTCCACCGCGTAAGCGTGACTATTCCAAAAAGAAAGGGGAGAACTAAACCATGCAAGAAACAAAAACTAAAACAGTCCGTTTTGTAATCAGCCGCCAGGATACTCCTGATTCAGCCCCTTATCAGGAAGAGTTTGAAATTGATTACCGTCCGAACATGAACGTTATTTCAGCCCTTATGGAGATTCGCCGTAATCCCGTTAACGTGAAGGGTGAAAATACTACCCCAATCGCATGGGATATGAACTGCCTTGAAGAAGTCTGCGGTGCTTGTTCAATGATTATTAATGGAAAGCCACGCCAGTCATGTACAGCACTTGTAGATCAGCTGGAACAGCCAATCCGTCTTGAGCCGATGCGCACGTTCCCTGTAGTCCGTGACCTGCAGGTCGACAGAAGCCGTATGTTTGATTCCCTTAAAAAGGTTAAAGCATGGATTCCGATCGATGGCACGTATGATTTGGGACCGGGACCGCGTATGCCTGAGAGAAAGCGCCAATGGGCATATGAGCTTTCAAAGTGCATGACATGCGGTGTTTGCCTGGAAGCATGTCCGAATGTTAACAGCAAATCTGACTTTATCGGACCGGCTCCTTTATCACAGGTTCGCTTGTTCAATGCTCACCCAACTGGTGAAATGAATAAAGCTGAACGTCTGGAGCAAATCATGGGTGATGGCGGACTTGCCAATTGCGGAAACTCTCAAAACTGCGTACAGTCCTGCCCGAAAGGCATTCCTTTAACAACATCCATTGCGGCGCTAAACCGTGATACAACATTCCAGTCTTTCAAAAACTTCTTTGGAAGCGACCAGATCTAACTTGATAAAACCCCTTTCCTTTTGGAGAGGGGTTTTATAATTAAACAAACCAAGCTGAATGCTTATGTTTTGGTTTTCAAATAATTAAAAAAACACTATAATAAAATACAACAGAGTGAATGCTCATTCATAAATAATTGGGAGGAACCAGCATGAAAAAATTGAGCTATATAGACGATTTTAAAAAATGGGAAGAAGAATTCATTTTCTTTCATCCAGTAAAAGTCAGATTTTCTGAAACTGATATGTTTGGGCATTTGAACAATACCATTCCATTTACATATTATGAAGAAGCACGGATTGAATTCTTCAAAAGCAAGGGCTTTATGCAGGACTGGGTAAAGCATGATAATGAAACCATACCAGTTGTAGCAGACCTCCAATGCGATTTTATCAGCCAGGTTTTCTTTGATGAAGAGATACTAATATACGTAAAAGCTGCTTCAATAGGGAATTCTTCTGTTGATCTTCATTATATGGGCAGGAAATCAGACGGTTCAGTTTGCTTCACCGGCAGGGGGACGATGGTGCAGATATCAAAGGTGACAGGCAAGGGTGTGCCTTGGACCGAAAAAATGAAGGAAATGCTGAAAAGCGGGGTTAGAGTACGAGCCTAGCGGCACAGTGGCACATTTCCTGAAAATAACTTTCTCCTTTCACTAAATATAGTCACTTCGGCTGTTTTGCTGACATATGATATGGTGACTAAATATATACCCATCCCGCGGTTCATAGCTGGCGAAAGGCAAGGAGGGTTACAATACTTGAAGGAGAATGAATATACTCACAAGCCGTTATTCACCAAACGAGAAAGAGAAGTATTCGAATTGTTAGTACAAGATAAAACAACAAGGGAAATCGCTGGTGAATTGTTTATAAGTGAAAAAACGGTTCGGAACCATATTTCTAATGCGATGCGTAGTGATTGCAAACTTCAATTAACCTTGATAAATCAACATTTAGTTATGGAAAAAAACTTTATAGGGTAGTCCCTTAATGACACATGCATATAGTGTCATTGAGGTGATGCAGCCATGAGCCAGTCGTCTTCTCCGTTAAAGTTGGGTAAAGAATCTTATGGAACGATGAAAATTGAAGAAGCATTTTTGAAAGCACTTGAGTTGTACTTTGGGAGAGGTAAGAAATCGGAGTGAATAGGAAAGGTTGCGAAGCTGTTCTTATTTTAGATATCTAGGTAGGAAAAAACATTTATTTACGAGAATAGATGCAGTGGGATTTCAAGAAATCTCACTGCATTTTTGTATGAACAAACAAGATTATTTATTAGATGTGTTTCATGCAATAGTGAAGGAGCAAAAACAAACATTATCAGAACTTCGCTTGAAACATTATGATATGTTTGAAGGCATGGGTTTTGACCCAATTCAATAAAAAAGTGCATGTTTTTTCTTAGTAGTTCTACTAATGTAATAATGCATGCCTAGGCGAATGGAATCGGCATTGAAATAGCTCAATATGAACAATAGTTAAGTGGGTCCCTTAAAAATTAATCAAAACAGATGTATAGAATAAAAATTTGAAAGTGAAAAAATGATGGCTTAGAGTCTAAGAAAACTCCATGTCCATCATTTCTTCTATACTATTCGATAATTAAAGTTAATGTCCTCATTTGTCCTTATTCTTTCTCTAAAATGGATTTAGCACTAGGTCCTCAATAGTTAATATTCTCATTTTTATAGCTTCATCATCTACTATGACTAGAAGATATGTGATATCGTCTTTTAATTGTTTTTGATAATGTATAATAACATCCTCTTCCAAGCCCGATTGCCTCGATAAGTTTCATTTCAATGGATAACTTACTCAGAACCTATCTTGCTTGTTCTTGAATTCGTTGGGTAGCTTCTACCCAGCAGTTACTGTAATTTTATAAGATGAATTTCTTATTTTTGTGACATTTATTCGTTAGTTTGTGATAAAATTTTCTTGTTAATTTTACTTATATTAGGGGGATAAAGGGACGAATGACTTATTTTTTAAAAATGCTTTCCTTGTTAATGTTAATTACGATTGTAGGTTGTAGTCAAGAAACCACTGAAAATCCAAAGGAAAAAGAAATTAAAGAAGTGAAAGAAGTTAGTACAAGTCATAACGATACAGAAGAAAAGGTCGAAGATATGATTTGGACTACTTCAGAAATGGAATTAACAAAAAGTGAAGTGTTAATGTATGAAAATGAAGTAGGTTCTGTTGAATTTTATGGATACAGACAAAATGAAGAGGGAACATTCGATGTTGTATTAAAGCATCAAGGTGAATTAACTAAAGCAGATAATACTGAAACGCAAATGAGGGTAATATTAAGCGATAGTAATGATTTTATATTAGACGATGATGACAGAATAGAAATTAGAAAATTTGATGATATAGAATATCATATTTATAAATCAGAGGATAATGTAGAGGGAAGAAAGATTGTGAGAGTGGATTTAAGTTTATTTAATGATATTAATGGAAATTTCAATGAGGAAGATATGGAAACAATCGAAATTCCACAAACAGAAAAAGTGGTTAAATTAAATGGAATTGAGTTTAATCAAGAGGAGAAAAAAGAAGAAGCATTCATTAGAGAAAATGAGGATATGAAAATAACTATTCAATATGTAGAACCAATGGATATATCCTTTAAAACTCTTCAATTGGTAGGTAATATCGAATTCAAAAAGGATATCGAAGGAAAACCCGAACTTATACTATTTCAACCAGAAATGGGGATAAGTGAAATTATTGAATTAGAAACTGACAACAAAGGCGATACTTTTTATAAAGGAACTACTGTAGATTTTGTTCAAAATATCGATTTAGCTTATCCTTTGGGTAAAAATAGCATACATTCTATCAATTTTACAATTGGAAATGAATTGTTTGCTATTAATCAAAATACAGGTGAAGAAATGAATGAAGCGATAATAACCAATTTCGAGCAAGAAAACAAACGACATTTAGATAAAAAAACATTAGAAGGTTTTATTGATTCAAGTGGAACAAGGGTCTACGATGCTATTCAATTGACTAACCCGTTTTCTAGTCACGGAGTAGGAACGGATAGTTTTGCTGATTTTGAGTATGTAGTTGGAGGATACGATGAACTTTCATTTCAATTAGGAGCAGCACAAAACGAAAGTAGAACAAACCAACAGTATGATGTATATGTATACGGTGATGATTTCTCTTTTGAGGAAGGTCAAACTAAACCAACTGGAGAAGTTCTATTCTCTAAACAAATAAAGTCTGATACACCGTTAGAAGAAGTAAGTGTTGATGTGAGTGGAGTAAAAAACACAACGATATTCATTGATTCAAATATTCCTTCTGGAGATGAAAACGAGGAAGAAAGATATGTTCCTATTATCATATCGGATGTAAAAGTTCAAAGGTAATCTATAAAAAATGAATGTTATTCCAAGGCAGGTTTATTCCTGCCTATTTTTGAGGGAATTTCACAACTGGAAATGGGAGGAAAGCGTGTGAAACGTACATTAATTTTGTTATTAGCCATACTAGTTATATTTACTGGATGCAGTAATAACAATGAAACTGCAGATAGTACAAAAGATTCTAATGCTGAAGCACAAAAAGCGAAGGGAATAGAAGCCCAAGGTGAGAATAAAGCACAAGAGGTAGCTAATAACAAACAATCAGAAAAATCTTCTAAACCTGAAGAAATTCTCGTGTGTAAAAAAGATGACCCTGAAAATCAAGAAAATAAATTGCCCCAGGACACTGGTTTTAAAGACCCATTTAGTAATTTAAAACTGGAAGAAGGGAATGTAACAATTGGTTCTGAGAATTTCAATTTTAAGTTCATTAAAGAGGCGAACTATGAAAATACCGCAGCTACTTTGATTGGCTCTAGTGAGAATTATTTGTTATTTCACAATTACAACGGTGTATTGAGCTATTATGATAAAAAGATTCCAAAAAAATTCGTTATTGATGAACATATTAATAGTGCTACTATATCACCAGATGAGCGGTACATTATATATACGAAAAATGCTATTAAGAAAGAAGCTTTCTATTATTTTGACTTAGAAACTTTTGAAAAAAACGAGTTTGATATTTATCTTCACGATAACCATATGGAAGTAATAGATATGGCAATTAAAGATGGGCTAGTCTATTTTATTGTTAAAGAAACAAATTCAGGAAAAACGTCTATTCACTATACAGCACTACCGTCTTATGCAGACAATTATTCAAAAACTGAAAGAAATTCTTCAATAGAAATAAATGCTGATAAACTTTTTTTGTTTAATAATGATGTTTTCACATTTAATAAAGACAAAGATTCTTTTGAAAAAATTATCCCTAATAATCCAACCGAATCATTTATCAAAATTACTAGTGAAGATGTAAAAGAGCTGTTTGGATTCGATTATGTTGATGATAGCAATTGGGTAATAGGAGTGAAAACTAAGCAAGATGAAAGTGTGATTATCACACCTTCTAAAAAAGTAAAGTGTTATGAAGCTGCCATGAAAACAACTTTGTTTGATGAAAATTATTTACTCATAAATGATAATTTGTCTCTCTACCTATTCGATTTAGCAAATAATGAATCTAGTTTAATTAAATCCGATATCACAGATTACTTTGTTATCAAAAACCGAATCATTATTCAGACTAATAATGGAGAGTTTTTAGAGTTAAGTAATGGACAACCATAGAAGAAGAGGATACGGTACCATAAGTAAAAATTGAGCATACATTAGGATGAAGAAACTAAAGGGTAATCAGTAAAGAAATCATTAAATCAGAAAATCTAATGCTACCAAAAAGCAAATCAAATAGCTAAGGGTGTTATTGAAGGTTTTTCAAGTGTTTATCATTTTTGCAGAGGAGATATTGAATGTCAAAGAAAAATTATTATAAAGACGAACTTGATGAAGAATTAATGGAATATTCTGGTTTTGGGGATTACGAGGCTGAAATAGAACTTGAAAAGCGGGGTTATGTAAAAAGCAAGGGATATTGGGTAAATGATGATAGCTCTACTGTTATCGGAATGGGCATTATAAAAATAGCGTTAGTAATTGCACTTTTAATATTTGTTTTTATTGGTGCACATTTTATAATTGGGATGTCGGTAGTATATCAGATATATATTTATATAGGATTTGTGGTTACTACGGTATTAATGTATTTAACACGAGCTAAATCAAAATTTTTTAATTTTCTATTTTACCTAGGATGTCTTGCAATAGCTACAAGGCAATTTGCTAATTTTATGGGGCACTTTATTGGTGAAGATTATATGACATATGTATTTATACAAGACGCTGATACAGATGTCTTATTTAAATCTGGTTTTTATTATATTGTATATACGCTAATTGTACCGTATCTAATGATGAAAAGTATTTTAACCATTGTAAGAGAAACTAGAGGAGTTCAAAAAAATAAAAAAGTCAAAAAGGCGAATGGAATTTCCAAACAAACAAGATTTTAAAGAGAATCAGTGATAGAAGATAATTGAATGCAAGAAAGAGTCAAATTCAAAGAAGCAACAAGATTTTATGTCGTGGTGTTTTATTAAATTCGTATGATAATAGAGAAATTTCACAGGGTTCCAAAGTGTTTCTTTATAATGTTCCAAGTTTTAGGTTGAAATTCACAAAACTGGAAGAATGCATTGATAATAGAAAAGAAATTTCACATTAAAAATTAAAATCGCTCGTTAAGGCTTTGTTGGTGGCATAAAAGGAATGACTATCCTAATAGCCACCATTTTTTGTATAAACATGGTACAATATTCATAAATAAACCTTTTGAAAATGGTGATACCAATGACTAGCAACTTTTCTTTTTTTAGTGGGAAATGGGATGTGCTTGCTAACTTAGGGGAGACAGCGGAGAATAATTTATATCACGACCCTCAGACTACAATATTTAAGCTCCGATTATTTGCGGAGACACTCACAAAGTTCATTCTTGCAGCAGAAAATATTAAAGAAGTATATGGAACGAATCAGGTAGACCGCATTAATACATTAAGAAGAGAAGGTCTTCTTGAACCTGAACTTTACGACATATTTGATAGGCTTCGCCTTAAAGGGAACCGTGCGTCGCATCGCGCGGATTATGGTGAAACAGAAGAAGCGTTAGTTTTACTGCACTTAGCATTTCGTTTATCCATATGGTTCATGGAAGTATACGGGGATTGGGACTTCCAAGCACCTGATTACATAGAACCACAAGAACAAGTATCAATTGATACAGAAAAGCTTCAAAATGAGTATGAAGAAAAAGTGAAGAAGCTTGAAGAAGAATTAGAAAGGGTTCGTGAACAAGCACAGACCGAATCAACGGATGTAAAACAAGAGCGTAAAAAAATATCGAAGAATTTTATACGCCGTAACCAATTAACTGAAGCTGAAACCCGTGCCATCATAGACGAGAAATTGCGCTCAGCAGGCTGGGAAGCTGATACGCCAACATTAAATTATTATAATAATGGAACACTTCCAGAAAAAAATCGCAATATGGCGATTGCTGAGTGGAAGGTTGTTGGCGGGAGAGCCGATTATGCATTGTTTGTTGGAACGAACCTTGTTGGTTTAATTGAAGCTAAAGCTAAAAAGAAGAATATTCCTGGGATTCTGGAAAGTCAAACAAAAACTTACGCTAAGAATATCATTAAAATTGAAAATGAAAAGTTTACACCTTCAACAGGTGAATACAAAGTTCCATTTTTATATGCTACGAATGGTCGTCCTTTCTTAAGACAGCTTCAAGAAGAGTCAGGGATTTGGTTCTGGGATTCAAGAAAACCACTAGAGTATGCAAGACCACTTGAAGGGTGGCACTCTCCTGCTGATTTACAACTTCTTCTTAGCCAGGATAACCAAGATGCGAACAAACAGCTAGAGGAAGAAGACATATCAAAGTTTGGATTGAGGGAATACCAACAGCAAGCAGTATTGGCTGTGGAGAAAGAGTTAATTGAAGGAAATAGAAGAATGCTTATAGCAATGGCTACAGGAACGGGAAAAACCCGAACAGCTATTGCCCTCATGTACCGTTTAATTAAAACGAAGAAATGTCGTCGAATTCTTTTCCTAGTTGACCGTAACTCATTAGGTGAACAAACGAGTGATTCCTTGAAAGATACAAAAATTGAAGGCTATTCATTTACGGATATTTATGATGTGAAATCACTTGAAGATATGACTCCTGATGTGGAGACCAAAGTACATATCGCGACTGTTCAAGGGATGGTTCATCGACTATTCAATAATGTAAATGAAAATACACCAAGTGTTGGACAATATGACTTTATTATCGTTGATGAAGCTCATAGGGGTTACACAAGTGACCGTGAAATGTCTGAAGAAGAATTGCAGTTCCGTGACCAGAATGATTATATTAGCCAGTATCGTCGTGTGATTGAATATTTTGATGCAGCATGTGTAGGTCTTACGGCAACTCCTGCACTTCATACAACAGATATTTTCGGGATGCCGATATTTAAGTATTCATACAGTGAGGCTGTATTGGATGGATATTTGGTGGACCACGAACCTCCTTATGTATTTAAGACAGAACTTTCCGAAATTGGTATTACATTCGATAAAGATGAAGAGGTAGAGGTTTACAATGTAGATAAAGGTGAAATTCAGTTAGAAAAAATGGAGGATACGGTCCACTTTGAAGTAGAGCAATTTAACAAACGCGTCATTACTGAACCGTTTAATCGTGCTATCTTAACGAAGCTTACTGAATTCATCGACCCTACGGGGAAGGAAAAGACAATTATTTTTGCAGCAACTGACCAACATGCCGATTTAGTAGTTCGTTTATTGAAAGAAGCGTTCCAAGCATACGGTGATGAGGTTGAAGATGACGCCATTATGAAAATCACTGGTTCCATCTACAAGCCATCAGAAGCGATAAAGCGTTTTAAAAATGAGCTACTGCCTAATATTGTAGTTACTGTAGATTTATTAACAACAGGTATTGATGTTCCTGCCATTACAAACATTGTCTTTTTACGGCGAGTACAATCACGTATTTTGTATGAACAAATGATGGGGCGTGCCACCCGTCTTTGTCCGGATATAGGTAAAACGCATTTTAATATTTATGATGCAGTTGGAATTTATGACAAACTAAAAGCCTATACAGAGATGAAACCAGTTGTAAAGCAGCAGAACTACAGTATAGGACAATTATTTGATTCATTTACAAATACATCAACTGAAGAAGAAGCCAATTTCTACCGTGACCAATTAATCGCAAAAATTCAGCGCCGTAAACAGCGGCTGAATGAAGAGGGGAAACAGAAGTTTGAAGAGCTGACTAATGGAAAAAGCATCGATGAATGGGCAAAAGAAGTTCAGCATTACTCGCCGCATGAAGCTCAAGAACATCAAGTTTTATTCGAATTTGTGGAAGCGTATCGAGTAAGAGGAGAAAAAAGATATATCTCCAATCAAGCCGATAGAGTGACGGAAGTAATTCGAGGATACGGTGAAGGAAACAGCAAACCAGAAGACTACCTGGATGGATTCGAGAGTTTTATTCGAGACAATATGAATCAAATTCCTGCGTTACAACTCATATGTACTCGACCAAAGGATTTAACAAAAAAGGATTTACGGGAGCTCATTACCATATTAGAAACAAAGGGATATAAAGAATCGCATTTGCAAACAGCGTGGAAACACACAAAGAGTGAAGAAATCGCAGCGGATATTATAAGTTTTATTCGCCAAGCTGCATTGGGTGAAGCACTTCTAGACCATGAGACACGAATAAAACAGGCGATGCAAAAGGTAAATTCACTTCATAATTGGACACCAAGACAAAAGAAATGGTTAGAGCGTATTGAAAAGCAATTATTAAAAGTACCTGTGCTAGCTCCAACAGCAGAAGAAGCATTCTCTGAAGAACCATTTAAAAAATCGGGCGGTTACAAAGTGTTAAAGCGTGATTTTGGTGACATGATTGATAACATCGTTTCAACGATTAATGAGAGTTTGTATATAAGCTAAGTAGGAGGATT
>NZ_BCUY01000069.1 GCF_001591465.1 Cytobacillus firmus NBRC 15306 | reverse complement strand
AGTTATTATTTTTTCACGCACTAGCACTACCTCTCACTTTAAAAGTAATGTTGTCACAAAAAACAAGCCTAATTCTTCGCTAGACAAATGAAGGATTTAGGCTTTTTTTCTTTATAAAAAGGCAAAGTTTATGGGCATAACCAAAATCAGAGAAATAGCTATGAAATTCCATCCCATGATAAAATACTAAATATATATTCTAGTAAAGGAATGAATGGCTATTAATCTCCCTGACAAGGTGAAAAACCTGCCCTTAACTCCAGGCGTGTATTTGATGAAGGATTCGCAGGGTCAAATTCTGTATGTGGGGAAGGCGAAGAATCTAAAGAATCGGGTTCAGTCTTATTTCCGGAACTCCAATAATCATTCTCCCAAGATTAAAAAGCTGGTCAAACACTTAAGGGATTTTGACTATATCCTGACAGATACTGAATTCGAAGCTTTTATGCTTGAATGCCAATTAATTAAAAGCATTAAGCCGCTCTATAATCGAATGATGAAGAGTCCGCAGTCATTCATTTATATCTCGATCAGCCTTACCGGCAATCATCGTAAAATTGATATTGCCTTTAATCCCATTGAGAATGATGGCAAGGTTTATTTTGGCCCTTATACAAGCCGAAGAAAAGTGGAAGAAGCTATCCGGGCGTTAAAGGAATGCTTTAAGCTGAACTGCAGCAATCCCAATGGAACGAACTCCGCCTGCCTGAATTATTCCTTAGGCGCATGCCTTGGCCGGTGTCTTGGCGGGCCTGCGGAACAGCAGTACAATGACATCCTGGACAGGTTTATCGGTTTTCTGAAAGGCACTGATATGAGTATTCTGGAGGACATGAATCAGATGATGCTGAACGCCTCTGATGCATTTGATTTTGAAGCGGCCTCCGCCTATCGGGATCATATACAGGCAGTAAGTTCCCTGTTAAAAAAAGAAAAAGTGATCGAATTCACGGAAGAAAATCATAATATCGCTGCGATTGAAAAAGTAACAGATTCATCGATTAAATTTTTCCTTATAAAAAGGACGGAGATTCTGTTCAGCCACAGATATGCAATAGCAGGCAGCATCAGCGAAAAAATAAAAGCGGACATCTTAGCTTATTTAAAAAAAGATGAAGCAAATGCGGCCGGAGAAATTAGCAGACATGAAATCAATGCAGCACATATTATTTACCGTTATTTACACAGCGGCGGCTGCTCTTACCTCCTCATTCCAGAAAGCTGGCTGGAATCTGAGAATCATTCCACCCTGGATCTGGCACTGGAGGATTTACTAAATAGCCCTCAACACTTACAGCCCCCTATATTAAATGAATAAGGGGGCTGTTGATTATTAAACTTCTATTCGGGTATTCAGTGAAGTTGAATATTTAGTATTCTTGTTGACTAAAGCCACAAGCACTATACTTTGCGGTGTAAGGGGAGGCTTTAATCTTTAGCTCTGCTAAAGCTTTCAAGGCTCTTAACTGATAGTCGATTGTCTTTTTTGTAAATGTGCTCTGCCAGATAGCCCAAATGGAATAGCCACCAGGCGGCAGAATCTGACCTAGGGTGCAATCAAGTGCTTATAGTTAAATATTAATTTCTTTGTTTATCTTGCTATAACTAATATTCTGGATATTAAAATTGTACATTTAATTCTTTACGGATTGCTTTTTCTAGGTATTCCTCAAAACTCTCTGCTATAATTTCTTTCCCGCCGAAATTAAAGTCAAATGTAATAATTTCTGTTTCAGGGGAAATAAAGCCTATTGGATTTCCTGCACCGTCTATACCAATGGCAGTAAAATTCTCATACCCTTTAGGGAGTACCTTTCTAAAATGTAGTGATTTCTCTACAAATGATGGTGTCGCAACAAACTCAGCCTCTTTCAATCCCAATACAATAGCCTCACCCACTGCTCCAGAACCATACTTCAAAAGAAATTCTTTATAGTCTTCTGGCAATTTTACTTTTAGTTCATTTTCTGCTTGGATTACTTCCTCAATAGTAAGAGGCCCTCCAAAGGCTTCCGGGCACATTACAAACTCTTCATCGATGGCATTTAATATTTCTACCTTCATTCAATAATCCCCCTTTTAATCATTTCATTAACATATCTTGCCTTCCAATATTCTTTACGCCAGTTATTGAATTCTAGCCTAGCTTCTCCACTGCCAACTCCACCCGAATTTCCAAATGGAGGTTGTCTTTTATTACCTAAATCATGATATCTGCTAGGCATTTCAATTATTGGTCCCTCAACTTTTTGTTCATGATGATGGAGTACAATTGTATCATTTGCTCCATCCTTTGGTGAGTAACCTTTTTTAAATGAGTGTATCAATTGTTTATCAGACATATGCGATATTGAACGCTGTGCTTTTACTTCAAACCCTCTAAAATGTGCTGTAAATTTATGAGTTTGCTTATAGCCCTCTAATCCCGCACTCCTCCCACTCGGTCTTCTGGAATGGAGTCGACGAATTCGTAGGCTTTTCCTTTTTCTCCATAGAATTCCCTGACAATCCGGCCGTCCTCGTATAAATGAAACTTTCCGCCCTGATTCTCGCTGCCGATGCCATACTCGTCTATGACATCAACAGTAAGGATTTCCCGGCCGCTCAGGGAGACGAATTCCTCAGGGCTGATTTCGTTACTGTTTAGCTCTGCTAAAGCCTTCAAGGCACTTAACTGATAGTGGATGGTCTTTCTTTCGTAGGTACTCTGCCAGATAGCCAAAATAGAATAAGCGCCGGGCGGCAGAATCTGACCAAAAGCAGTTACGCCCAGCTCTTTAAAGAATTCCGGAGAACGCATGGAATTTCCTGCTTTATGCCTGAGGCCTTCTAAAAGCTCTCCATAGACTGGGCTGGAGTGAAGCTGCTTGACAGAATAGCCGGAAATGCTGAGATTTCCACTTTGAAAGAGGCTGGAAATTTCATCGATGTATGTCTGCATCAGATGAAGATCCTGCTCAATTGGATCAAGTGCCAGTGTTTGCTGGCTGTCAAAGGTCATAAGATCATCAACCGTATTTCGTCGGTGAAGTTCCGCTCTCCTTACATGTGCCGAAAACTCCCCATCCTGCAGGTGAGGGAGACTGACAATATCAGAAACTTTTTTATACTTTACACTAAAAATTAGAGTAATTTTATTACGAATATGATTATTTTTACACTTTTGGATAAAACAGTAATAAATACCCATCAACAGAATAATCAAAATAAGAAAAATGTAACACATTATTTCCCTTTGATATAGAAAAAGGATGTTCTTTTCCGGATAAATAAGATGAATATGGCAGTATATCGAGGTCGACCTTTAAATCATTTATGATGAAGAACATAAAAATAAGGTTTTTAGAGTTGCAAATAATGCACTATTTTGTGAGAGGGTTTTTAGACGTATGAAGAGAAATGAATTTAACAAATTTGATGCCAGTCCTCCGGTAATGTAATGCTTTACTGGGGATCCGGCACCAATTTAGTTATGTCAAAAATTGTTTCCTGTCAAACAAACGACTTTTCTTTTTCAGTCACGGCTTCAATCGAATCGCTCATGATTTGAATCATTTTCCTGATTTGATCATTAGTACTCGCCAGAGGCGGCATAAAGACGATTACATCCCCAAGCGGTCTTGTCAGCATTCCTCTTTTTCTCATTTCCAGTGTTGAATGGTACCCCATTCGGCTTTCCCACGGGAAAGGCTTCCCTGTTTCTTTATCCTGAACCAGCTCAATGCCGCACATCAGTCCTAATTGGCGGATGTCTCCAACATGCTTGAGGCTTTCTAATGCAGTTAATTCAGATTGAATGACTTCTGCTTTTCTTGCGGCTTGTTCGACTAGGTTTTCTTTTTCATAGATTTCCAGGTTAGCCAAGGCGACTGCACATCCGAGCTGATTGCCTGTATAGGAATGCCCATGGAAGAAGGTTTTCATTTCTTCATATTCCCCATAAAACTCCTGATAAATTTCCTCTGTCGTGAGTGTGGCAGCAAGCGGAAGATAACCGCCTGTGATCCCTTTCGCAACGGTCATGATATCCGGCTGAACGCCTTCATGCTCGACTGCAAACATCTTTCCTGTCCGGCCAAAGCCTGTCGCTACCTCATCCGCAATTAAAAGGATATTAAATTCACGGCATAGCTCTTCTACCCCTTTAAGATAGCCACCAGGCATGACATTCATGCCGCCTGCTCCCTGGATAAGCGGTTCGAGTGTTATGGCTGCAATTTCTTCATGATGATCCCGGAAAATGGCCCTTAGGTCTGTTAATGCCCTTTCTTTAACTTCTGCTTCACCTGAATAAGGACTGCGGTATTGGAGAGGGAATGGAGCTTTTAAGGTTGGAAACATTAATGATCCATACACACGGTGGAATAAATCAACCTTCCCGATACTGATGGCTCCAATTGTATCTCCATGATAATTGTTCGTGAGCGTGACGAATTTCTTTTTCTTTTGTTTTCCTTTATTTTGCCAATATTGATAGGCCATTTTGATGGCGATTTCTACTGAAGTTGCCCCGGAATCCGAATAGAATACCCGCTGCAAATTCGCCGGTGTGATTTCTATAAGCTTCTCAGCAAGCCGGATGGCAGGCACATTCGCTGCTCCTAAAAGTGTGGAATGTGCGATTAAATCAAGCTGCTCCATTATCGCCTCATTCAATTCCTTTTTCCGGTGGCCGTGCACATTTAGCCAAAGTGAGGAGTATCCATCCAGATATTCCTTCCCATTCATATCCTTCAGAATGATCCCTTCCCCGCTTTCAATGATCAGCGGATCTTTCTCATAGTCTGTCATTTGTGTAAACGGAAGCCATAGATGCTTCATGCTGCTTTCTAACAGATTTGCCTGCTCATTCATTCCTGTCCACCTCCATCAGCTTTGAAAATAGATGTTCAAGCATTTCTGAATCACAAAAGGCGGATAATGGATTTTCTAAATAGGGGATCATCCCTAACACAGGAACCCTGGTCATAAGCTCAATCATTCGTATGTTGTCCTGCTCAACCTTTGTATCCTCTATTGTCATCTGATTCATGATAACGCCGATCACATTGATCCCTTCTTGTTTTAATCTTTCAGCGGTCAGAACGGTGTGGTTGATTGTGCCAACCCCGCTCCTTGCCACAATCACAACTGGAGCAGACAGTTCTTTCATTAAATCAAGCATGCTGTATCCATCGTCCCTTAAAGGAACGAAGACTCCGCCAGCGCCTTCTATTAATACAAATTCATTCTCCCTTGACAGCCGCTGATAATGCTCAATGATCTTATTAACCTCTATTTGTACTTCCTCTTCCCTCGCGGCCAGATGCGGGGAACATGGTTTTTTTAAAAGATATGTAGTGGAAGCGGCTAATTCCGGATTGGCCAGTTTATAAAACTCCACATCTGGTGCAGAAAGCACGCCATCAATCATTTCAGCACCACTTTGCACGGGCTTATAGGCAGTCGCCTGGATGCCTTTCTTTTTTAAATAGGCTAAAAGAAGAGCGGCAGCTGTCGTTTTTCCTGCATCCGTATCTGTGCCTGTAATAAAGAGACTTCTAATAACTATTCCTCCTTTTTATGTTAACCATATTTACAATTAAGTTAACATATGAGAATATTATATTCAACTTATTGTTAACCTAAAATATTTTTGGTTAACACAAAAGGAGGTTTATATGAAAGATTTAAAGACTCAAGATTTGGTTCTTTGCGGTCTTTTTGCGGCTTTGATGGGCGTGGGCGCAAATCTATCACCATTTCTCATGATCGGGAGTGTTCCTATTACTTTGCAGCTTCTCTTTGCTATTTTAGCCGGAGCAGTGTTAGGGAGCAGAAAAGGATCCATTGCTATGCTGGTCTATGTGTTTGTCGGTTTAATAGGTGCACCTGTTTTTGCCCAGTTTAAAGGAGGGCCTGCCCAGTTATTAAGCCCGACCTTTGGCTTTGTGCTGTCTTTTGTGGCTGTTGCCTATGTTGCTGGAAAATGGGTTGGGGATTCTCAACTGATTAAACCAAAGCATTATTTTATGGCAGGAACTTTAAGCCTTTTTTGCAACTACATAATTGGAACCAACTGGATGTATTTGGCTCTTCTTCTTTGGGCAGATGCACCGGCAGGATTTAGCTACCTTATGGCCTGGAGCTGGATGCTTGCCTATCTTCCTCTCGACTTGGCCGTAACGGCTTTAGCCTTTTTCCTCGTTCCAAAACTGAAGCAGGCACTTAGAAGGACACATCATCTTAACACCGAGATGTGACAGCCATTTTTGATTCTTCTTGTAAAGGAGCCTAATCGACAGGTTATAAAAACCGCTGATTAGGCTCCTCAATCGTCCTTAGGTGTGAGCAAAAAAAAGAAACTGCTTTCCCAACAGTTTCAACTAATTATCCGTTTTCATCTTAATAATTTTTCCACTTATTATACTCTTCAGCCATATAGAGGAACCATCGTCCCTGAATTTCCTCTATTCTTACCTCGGATTAATGGCATCCCACTTGTTCTATAAAAAGGTTCGCTGCTATTTCCTTCAAATGAAGTTAGTCTGCCCATAAGATGAATCAATCTTGCTGGCCACTTATAAAGCGTTATTGGCCAAATTGGCTGATTGTATTTATCATGGCAGTTTGCTGCTATACAGCATCACTGGGAATGGGTAATGCCATCCGTTTTTCCGTAATCGCCTTTCTCTGTTCCATATGGATTATTTTGCTTTTTTATCCTTTTTTCATGCCGCCCATTGCTTCACTTCCCGACCTATATCCTTTAATTCCTGAAGATTGGTCAAATATTTCCTGGAAGGGCTTGCTTCTCATATGGTCATCTTTGTCCGGTCCGGAATATATCGTTTGTATCGCTCATTTACTGAACCCAAGAGGCAGCTTTATTAAATATTTTACATTTGCCAATACATTATCAGTGTTAGAAAACCTGGTTTTATTTATAGCCTCTCTATTCTTTTTTGGATCCAAGTTCTTAAGCCTAAGCAAATTTCCTATTGTTACGATGGTTAGATATCTTCAATCTCCAATATTTGAAAGAGTTGATATCATTTTGATATGTTTGAATATCTTCAATTTAGTGTTTGCTGTTTCAATCTTTTTGCTGTGTTTCTATGGCGCTCTCCGCATTTTAGGGAAAAAGCTGCAAACCAGTCATTCCAAATGGGGAATTCAAATCATCTGCATCATCGCCACAGTATGGCTAATTGCCGCAAACAAATGGATCTGGAGAGAAGAACATCAAAGCATATTGCTTAATCTTGAAATATGGTGCAGTTCCCTTACGTACCTTCTGGTTCCCTTATTCCTTCTTATTTTCAGCAGAAAAAAGAGGGGCTTATAAAATATGGCATATTTAAAAAAGTCTATATGGATGACTATAGTATACTGTGTGATCTTGATCACTGGATGTTCTCCTTATCTGGAAAATAACGAAATTGAAGAAATTGCTCCAGTGATTTTTTGGTCACTGGATGCCGCAGAAGAGGGAAAGCTTGAGGCAACCACAGTCGTACCTCCTTTAGTTCAGGAAAAAAAACGCATCCTGACTATGCAGGTAGACCTGCTGAAGCAAAGCGGAAAAGGCTTTAACCTAAGGTATTACAGAGAGTTGAAGGTTGGGCAGCTTCGGGTTATGTTACTTAATGAAGAGCTTGCAAAAAAAAGGATTGAGGCCAATTATTAATACCATATTTACGGATCCTGACATTTCTCAGCGACTCTATCTCGTTATCGTTCAGGGTGATGTTAAAGATTATATTAAGGAAGAAATAGAAAGCCAGGAAAACCTGGATTACTTCCTTTATCGCATGTTAAAACACTACGAGCGAAAGCGGCAAGGCCAGCTGTCGATTGTAAATCTGCATCAATTCATGCAAAAGCTGTATTCCCCCTTTTCTGATCCAATCCTGCCAGTGTTCAAGGCAGAGAATGGAAATTTCAATTATGAAGGTACAGCTATTTTTCAAAATGACAAGCTAATCTCTGTCGTTACTGATTCAGATGATGAAATCTACCAGCTTATAGGGAATGATTATTATTTAAAATACCTTCCCATACCAAAACTATCTGTCGTATTAGGCCATGTGCGCACAAATGTAGATGTCACCTTCAGCCAGGACCTAACAGAAATGAATTTCAAAGTAGAGCTGAAAGGCAGAATAGATGAGTATCAGGGTGAGAAGAATCTTAATGATTTGGATGATTTAGCAGAGATCACGAACGAAATTAAATCCCATCTTGAAACCCAAACCAAAGCATTTCTGCAAAAAAACCAGGAGTGGCAAACCGACCCATTAGACATTGGAGCCAGAACATTAACCCCATTCTCAAGGCCGATAGAGAAAAAAGAATGGAGGGGAAAATGGAGAAATATGGAGATCAAGGTTAAATACCAGATGGATTTAGAACCGTTAATTAATATTCAGGAATGAAAAAGACCGCAGCCAGCAAAGTGATTGCTGGCTGCGGTTATTTTCTTTTAATATTTTTCAGCAAACAAACTGACATCCCTTCATCCGCTGACATAATCATCCCCAATAGCATCATCCACCCTGAATAAAACAGTAAAAGGAACCGACTCATTAAAATAATAGGCAGTCTCTCCCCTGTACTGAGTAACATCAATTATTTCAGGTATATCTATGGACCTTAAAGTTACTCTCAGTCTTTCAATAGATTTGATAAAGGTGTTCTTTTTCACCTCTCCATCGGTGCCCGTTCTGCCATAGAAATCACGCATGGTCATTCTCGTGCATGGATTCTCCTTGCTGGATGAGAGCAGGAAGTGTCTGATCATATTGGCCTGGGTTGGGGTGATAATGACTTCCTCCCCATTAAATAAGAGAATATTTTCACGGTCATTTAAGTACAGGACCAGTTCATTGGGTTCACTGTTTTCATAGAGGGCTTCACATGCTTCCTTTGAACATGTTTCGGTATTATTTTTTGTGATTTTATAGAACGCGTGGTTATGAAGGTATTTTTCATTCGATGACAATGTTTCAAATAATGGTGACAGCTCTAAGTTCGGCAGCTGTTCCGACGGTGAATAAGGAAGCTTTCCCATCGTTTCATAGGTCTGGCTGGCGACATACAATGCGCTATTGGCCAGATACATATGCGCATGGAATTCCTGCTGCTGATTAAGGGCGTAGTTTGGATCACCCAGCAGATGCTTATCCAGTGACTGCTGGAAATAGCGGATAGCCGAACCGTACTTGCCGTGCTTATAAGCCAAGAAGCCCAAACGATAGTAAGCGACTGGGAGCTTTTTCTCCAGATTGATGGCCTTGATTAGTGACTCTACAGCATCACCGTCATCCTTGAAATGATTCATTTTAATATATGTTCCGAATTTAATAAGATGGGAAACAAGCAGTTTCTTCGTGTACTGAAGTGCATAATCATGTTCCGGACCGCTGTTTCTGGCTAAGCTTTTTAGTTTTTTATACATCGTTTCGTAAACGATCACCAGCTGCATGTAAAAGCCATAATCGCTTTTTTCTCCGTTTTCGTGAAGATCCTGTTCAAGCAGCTCCAGCTCGTCCAGTGTTAATTCTTTAATCTTTAAAGTCCTCATCCCTACACCTCATTTCTATAAAACGTACCAGCGTCAGCACCGGCATCTATAATGTATCAGGAACACTTTCAACTATATAGAATTCACTCCTCCGTTTCACGCGAATATTGTCGAATGAGATATGAATTTTTTGTAGCAAAAAAACCTTACCATGATGGCAAGGTTTAAAGAATCTTCTTATCCCATACTAAGCAGCCCTCTCCATTTCCCTTTTCTTCCTCTCCTTTCTCCCCTTTTTCAACGTGAACTTTTTAATAACACCTGCCAAACCGGAAGGGAACCCGAGGAGCACCACTATATATAGGAACCCGAGGATAATGGTCCATCGTTCAAAAATGGGGTAAGTCATCGCAAGCTCTGAAAGATAATGTCTTAAGAATTCGATGATCCCCGCTCCTGCAATAGCACCAGCCAGGGTTCCAATTCCCCCAATCATCGTCATTAAGAGAGCATCGAGGGTAACTTCAATAGAAAAGACATTAGTATTAATGAACCGGAGTGACACTGCATAAAGAGCCCCGCTGAAAGAAGCTGCCACTCCAGCCGTCACGCTGGCAATCAGTTTATAATGAAGTGTTTGATACCCCAGTGCTTCTGCACGATTTTCATTCTGGGAAATGGCTTTTAACACTTTTCCAGTGGACGATTCTGTAAAAAGCTTCAGCAGGATGAAAACAACGGCTACACTAATGAGTGTAATGTAATAGAAGGAAGTACGGTCTTTGAATACGTCAGGCACACTGAAGGTAAATCCGTCACCGCCATGTGTCAGCCCCCTCCACTTCTCTGTACAAGAAAAAGCTGTGATACAGCCAATGTCAGCATGGCATAAAAGTGGCTTTTGAGTCTTAAGGATAATAGACCAATGATATAGCTAACCAAAGCGGATAGGATGATGCCTATAACCAATCCGATTAAAAAGTTTGGCAGAGTTGCATCCAGCTTATTAAAAATGAGGGCCGTGCTATATGCGCCTATCCCAAAAAACATACAATGTCCAAAGGAAACAATGCCGGTATACCCTAACAGAATATCAAAGCTCATCGCAAATATGGCAAAAATGAAAATTTGTGCAAGTAAAATCAGTGTGCTTCGGGAGTCGTTAACAAAGGGGAACATCATCATAAACAGCAGAATCGCAAGCCCCCAATACAGCGGCACTTTATGAAATACCCCTCTCATACGGCACTCCCCTTTTCTCCCAGCAGCCCTGTTGGTTTTACTAATAAAACGATGGCCAATAGGAGCATATTCAATGCCAATGACAAATCAGGAATATAATAAGCCATAAACGCACCTGCTACTCCTACGATCAGGGAAGCCAGTGCCGATCCCTGCAGGCTGCCCATCCCGCCAATAATGACCACAATGAAAGCCAATATGGCATACTGCATACCCATTTCCGCAAAAACGACTCCGGAATACGGTGCCAATAGCGCTCCGCCTAATGCAGCCAATCCAGCACCGAGCAGGAAAACGAATGTAAAAAGTCCCTTCACATTAATTCCAAGCGCCTGAACCATTTCCTTATCCAGTACTCCAGCCCTGATCATAAGTCCAATCTGCGTACGGCTTAGCAAAAGCCATAATGCCAGATACAGCAGCAGTCCAACCACAATCACAAACACACGGTATTTTATGATGATGATTCCATCAAACTGATAGCTCCCTTCAAGCCACGCTGGCAGGTTTACCCTTATCGGGTTTGGCCCCCAGAAGACCTTGATGCTTTCCGATAATACCAGCATCCCGCCTAATGTAATCAGCAGCTGCCTCACATGATTCCCATAGACAGGACGGATCAGGAATCTCTCCAATACCCAGCCCAAGACCATTCCGACAGCAACTGCACCCGCTATCGCTAATAGAAAACTGTTTGTTTCTTTAAAAATCCATGCTCCCGAGAAAGCGCCCCAGACGAATAATCCGCCATGGGCAAAGTTCAATACACTCATCAGTCCAAAGATTAAGGTAAGTCCAGCAGCCAGAAGGAATATCAAAAGCCCTGTTGAAACCCCATTGACCAATAAATTAATAAAGACTTCCATTTCCAGCCCCCTTCACTGCTTACGCGATGCCTAAGTATTTCTGGCAGGTTTCCTTGTCTTCCTTCAGATCCTGCATCCAGCCATCATGGACTATTTTTCCGTCGTCCATAATGTAAAAGTAATCGCCGATCTCGCTTGCCATCAGGAAGTTCTGCTCCACAAGCAGAATCGTCGTTTTTTCTTGCATTTTCAGAATCGATTCCATGAGTTTTTCAACCATAATGGGTGACAGTCCTTTACTTGGCTCATCAATCAGAAGCAGTCCATCTCCATTGATATAGGCCCTAGCAATCGCCAGCATCTGCTTTTGGCCGCCAGAAAGCAAACCGCTTTTCTTGCTCCAGAACTTCTTCAAATCCGGGAAGAGCTCCAGCATCCACTCCATTTTTTCCTCTGTCTCACCTGTGCTCTTTGCCTTGGCCAGATTCAGGGTTTCTTCTACTGTCAGTGCACTGAATATCCCCTGATTTTCCGGCACATAGCCGATTCCTTTTCTGGAGATCAGGTGGGTAGGGATTCCGCTGATCTTCTGATCGTGATAATGCACGGAACCCATGGTGGATGGGTTAAATCCCATGATGGTGCGCAGCGTTGTCGTTTTGCCTGCGCCATTTCTCCCGAAGAGAACGGTGATGCTTCCCTCTTCCACAGACATGGACACACCCTGAAGAATGTGATATTGACCCAAATAGGTCTCCAGATTATCCAGTTTTAATAGACTCACGGTGCAAGCCTCCTAAATATGCCGTCTGAACCCTTTGATCCTTAATAATTTCCTTCGGATTGCCGCTGGCCAGGAGCTCTCCATTGAACAGCACCACAAGGGTATCGGACAGATGCATGATCATTTCCATTTTGTGTTCGATTAAGACAATCGTGTACATGCCTTCCTTCTTAATGTTCTCAATCACTTCCAGAATGGCAGGGATCTCTTCAATCGATATGCCTGCTGTCGGCTCATCGAGCAGAAGCAGTTCTGTTTTTAGAGCCAGCAGCATGGCCAGCTCCAGTTTTCTTTTTTCCCCGTGTGCCAGATCCTGTGCCAGTACATCTTCCTTTCCGTCCAGCATACACCGCTCCATGGCCGCTTTTGCTTCATCCTGCTGGCGGCTCATGAACGAAAGCCTCGGAAAGATCGAATAATAATCTTTGCTCGATGACTGGATAGCCAGCCTGATATTTTCAAGTACAGTCAGCTCCGGAAAAATATTGGTGAGCTGGAAGGAGCGGCCGATGCCCCTTCTCGCCCGTAATGGTACAGAGAGCTTGGTTATATTGTCTTTCTTAAAATAAATCTCTCCCATTGTCGGGACGATCTGGCCACTCAGCAAGTTAAAAAGAGTGGTCTTGCCCGCCCCATTTGGCCCAATGATCGAAGTCAGCTTCCCTCGCTCTATTTCCAGGTTCACTTCTTTAATGACATCATGCTCGCCAAAGGAAACAGATAGGCTTTTTGTTTCCAGAATATTCTTCAACTTGGCGCACCCTCCCATATATATTCTGAATTTTTATTGGTCATTTCGGATTGGCGGCTCGGTTTCTTCCATATTCAATTCCCTGATCAGGACCGGCACCGGATGATCCACGCCTTCCTGTTCCTCGAGAGTTACTGCATACAGGGACTGCAATGCCTGATGGTCCTCTGCCCGGAATTTCATCGTTCCTTTCGGTGTCTCAAATTCCATGTTTTCCATCGTGCTAATCAGGCCATCCACATCTTTGTCTCCTTCTGTTTTCTTTAGAGCCTCCACAATGGATATGGCAGCTGTCATTCCGCCGGCAGTAAACAGGTCAGGAATCACACCGTCAAACTTTTTCTTATGCTCTTCCACCAGCCAGTCGTTTACTTCATTATCAGGAAGGGTGTGATAGTAAATGGAAAAGCCGCTCATGCCAATCAGAGAATCCATCGTCTTTAAGGAAGCAATGTCCTGCGCTGCAGTGGATATTTTAATTCCCTGCTCTTCCAGCTGCATATCCTTTAACTGTTTCCATGGAGCATTGGATCCTGCCCAGACGATATAAAGGTAATCAGGCTTTTCATTTATGATACTTTGAATATTCGCTGTGAAATCAGTGGAATTCGGGTCTGCATACTGTTCATTCACAATGGTGGCCCCGAGCTTCTCGGCACCTTCTTTAAATGCCGCGATTCCTTCACGTCCATAAGCATTATCCTGTGCGAAGGTTGCGATTTTGACATCTTTTTCAGCGATTGCAGCTGCACCGGCAACGGCATCCTGAGATGAATTTCTTCCAGTCCTGAAGATATACTTGTTCCAGTTCTGGCCGGTGATGCTATCAGCAACCGCAGGCTCCACCACCATGATCTTTTCGTATTCTTCAGCGAGCGGCAGTACAGCCAGTGTGTCACCAGAGCTTGATGAACCCACTAAGAAATCCACTTCATCCTCTTCCAGAAGCTTGGTTGCTTTTCTTACAGCCACATCAGGCTTTGTTTCCGTATCTTCCACTATGAACTCGATCTTTTTGCCTGCGACTTCATTGGACCCCTCGGTTGCATAATCGAGCCCCAGTTCAAATCCAGCAACTGTTTGCTTTCCGTAGGTCTCTAGCGGACCGGTTAAGGAAGCAAGCACACCAATTTTGACCGTTTCTTCTTCTGAACTCGCTGTGTCTCCGGAACATCCGGAAGTAATGATAAGAGTGAGTGCAATTCCAAGCATTAATAGTGATTTAAAGCCGTTTAACTTGAATTTCATAGCCATTCCCCCTATTTTCATTTTCTTAGGCCATGTAAAATCTTGCTGCTTATCTATGAATCCTTCTAATTCATTTCCACTGCACAACAGTCGCAGCCCACGTATACCCAGTTCCCGCACTGACTGCTACCGCTAAGTCTCCAGGATTCAAAAGTCCCTGTTCCTGTGCAAAATGCAGCCCTATGCATGGGTCAAGTGAAGACATGTGGCCATGGTGATTTAAGTAAATTGCTTTTTCTTCTGGAAGTTCGAGTGATTGTAAGAGTTCTTTGAACATGGAACGTTTGGTGTGCAATGGCAATAGGAGTTTCATATCTTGAGGAGTATAACCGCTTCTATGGAGTGCTTCGCGAACTACATGATCAAAATTTGCAATCGATACAGGATCGAGTCTTTCTTTCATGGATTGCGGATCCTTCACATCAATATAATGAAGGTTTTTTTCAACTGTTTCGCGGCTGGCAAAATGCTTGGACCCCCCAGCAGGCGTTCGGACATCATCATGAAAGGATCCGTCTGTCAGGATGGCACTTTCGAGTATTTCACTCTGCGAGGAATCCCTGGTGACCAGTGCAGCAGTGCCTCCATCCGCAAAGTTGAACATGAACCGTGACCGCGGATTCTCATAATCTACGATCTGCGATTCTTTACATCCCCCAACCAGCAGGATGTTTTGGATCGAATGGTCTGAAACAATCATGTCTTTTGCTACCTTCAACGCAATCGGAAAACAGGAGCTGACATTCATGATTTCAAACGCATAGGCATTTTTCGCCCCTAATTCATGCTGTATTTTCGGAGCGCTTGACCAGACGTAATAGTCCTTATGAGGACTGCCAAAATAAATCACAACATCGATGGACAGCGGGTCAATCCCTTCGATCGCCTGCCTTCCCGCTGCAATGGCCAAGTCGGAGGCATGGAGACCATCATCTGCAACATGCTTTTGGACCAAACCGAACTTTTCGATAATCACCTGTTCAGGTATGCCCGTCTTTACAGCCAGATCGGCTGCCGTTTCAATTCCAGGAGGAAAAAATGCTCCTGTTGCTTTAATGCCAATTCCCATCAGATTACCCCTCCATCCTCAGGCACCATCATCTTGGCCGTGCCCGTCAAAACTAGTGTTCCATCCTGATTGAAGCACTCTGTCAGCAGAGACAGTATTCGCCTATCGCTGTCAATCTCCTGAACCGTTCCTTTTGCGGTAATCGTATCGCCTATAAAAACTGGCGCCTTAAACCGGATGGTCTGTTCAACATAAATGGATCCTTTTCCGGGCAGATGCACACCCAATAGCTGGGATAATAAACTGGATGTTAAGAGACCATGAGCGATCCGCTGTTTGAACCTCGTTTTTTTGGCGTATTCCCCGTCTATGTGGACCGGGTTGAAATCGCCGCTCAACCCTGCAAACATCACAAAGTCTGTTTCTGTAATGGTTTTGCTGCAGGAGGCCTGCTGGCCGACACTATAACTGATCACCTTTTCACCCTCTTACTAAAAGTTGTGTTTTCTGTATTTTTCCCGTGGCATTTTTCGGCAGCTCTTTTAAGAATGTAACTTTCTTTGGAATCTTATATTTTGCGAGATTCCCGTGACAGTATTGAATAACATCATCCTCCGTTAAAGCGCTTCCATTTTCTTTGACAATAAACGCTTCAGGCACTTCACCCCAAAGTGGGTCAGCATTCCCAACCACGGCAACCTCAGCAACATCTTTTAATTGGCTGATCACATGCTCTACTTCAAGAGGATAGATATTTTCACCGCCGGAAATGATCATTTCTTTTTTCCTTCCTACAATGAAAAGGAATCCTTCATCATCCGTTTTGGCTAAATCCCCTGTCAGAAGCCATCCATCTTTCAGTGCATCCTCAGTGGCATCAGGCCGGTTCCAATATTCCTTCATGATATTTGGCCCTCTCACCGCAAGCTCGCCAACTTCACTTTTTGCAGCAGCTTTGCCCTCTGAATCGATCAGCTTATATTCGGAAAATAACACCGGCTTGCCGATGGACCCTCTCTTCCGCGGTGCGTCTTCTTTTGTGAGCATGAATAGTGTAGGAGACGTCTCCGTCATTCCAAAGCCCTGTCCGAAGAGGAATCCTCTATCAAAATAGGCATCTATTAATTCTCGCGGACATGGTGCTCCTCCATTATAGAACCAGCGGACTGTGCTTAAATCAGCCGTTTTGAATGATGGGCTTGTCAGCAGTGCCTGATGAATGGTCGGAACTCCCATCACAATGGTCACTTTATGTTTTTCAATCATATCGAGCGCTTTTTCAGGCTCAAACTTGCCTGGTATGACAATGGTTCCGCCTGAAAACAAGGACGGAAAGGCAAACAGCCCGATTCCCCCAATATGAAACAGCGGAAGGAGCACGATACAGCGATCCTCTGACGTTAAATCGATCGCAAGCTTATTATTCACCGCATTCCAGAACATATTGCTCTGTGTCAGCACGGCCCCTTTCGGTTTGCCGGTGGTACCGGAGGTGTAGCAGATAATGTATGGAGCTTCCTCGTCAATTGGATTCTCATTAGCAAAGCACGTTTGAGTACCCTCGCATAAATCCTCCATAAACTCCATAGATTCTAATTCGCTTTGTTCAAAAAGGGAGGCTGCAAACTCTGCATTTTCTTTTTCGGCAAAGATCAGCTTTGAGCCGCTGTCGTTGAGCTGAAAAATAAGCTCTTTCGCACTTAGCCGAATATTGAGCGGGACGGCCACACATTCTGCCTTTGCGATGGCAAATAGGAGGACTATGTATTCAATCCGGTTGTGCGACAGAATGGCGATGCGTTCCCCTTTTTTCCCCTGCAGCTTTTCATGAATTTTCACAGCAGCTGAATCGATCATTTTATCCAGCTGCCTGTAGGACACCTTTTCGTTATCTGTTATGACTGCTGTTCGATCTGGATGTGTAAATGCCCATTTCTGAATCCAATAGGCAATTCCTTTCATCGAACTCCCCCTCTTTACTTTTTTAATCCCTGGAAGATAAGTGTCATCGCCGCATCAAATGCTTCTTCAGGAACTTCTTTCTTTTCCCAATACACCCATCTCATGCCGAGGAACTGTCCAATCGACATTAAGCAGTAAGCAACTGTCTCCTGGTCCAGGTTCTTAAACTCTCCCGCTTCAATCCCTTGAGATAGACTCTTTAAAAATCCATTGGCCAGCTTCCCGTAATACCAGCGGAACAGCTCCTGATCCACCACAACCGCCTGCTGGACAATGCTGTATAAATTCGGATGATTTTTGACCCAGCTGAAGAAGGCAAAGAAGCCATTTCGCTGCGCTTCCTCAAAAGATGAACTTCCTGCCATTCCTTCTTTAATCGCAATGCGCAAATCCCGGCTGTAGCTGCGAATCAGCTCATCATAGATATCTTTCTTTGAAGGAAAATAGTTATAGAAGGTTCCCTGGGCAACCTTGGCTTCCTGTGAAATATTGACGATGGAAGTTTCAAAATATCCCTTCTGCCCAAAGACCTCTTCAGCAGCTTTTAATAATTTTTCACGAGTTTCAATCCCTCTTGGAGTTAGTGCTTTTTCCTCAGTCACATTTTTAACTGACACCTGAATCACCTCTCAACTTTATTATAAATAATATTCTTAAAATTACAACAATAAATTTTATAAATTTACAGGCAAATATTTTATTCTATTAGAACGGAGCTAAAATAACCCCGTCCAGACTTTATGACGGGGTTAAATAATCTATTAAGTTCTCATCAAAATAGGCCTTCTATTATTCGATCAACGTGATAGACTTCCTCTAAAGCTAGGATTATATGATCATGTGTTTTTCTTCACCCTTTCGACTATTGGATATTTCAACTGTAAGACATTTAATAATTGAAGGCAAATGGTGTTTGGCCGATGCAGGCGAATCAGACAGAATATAAAGAAATATTCCAGCAGCCTTCTTTTGAGGCACGATTTAATTATATAATAGAGTATTGAAATACACAGAAAGGTTGAGACTTCATGAAAAAGGTTTTTGCAAATTACAAACTAACCATCTTCCTGCTCCTCTCCATCCTGATCGGCGGAGTTGCCGGAGTGGTTTTTGGCCCGAAGACTGCGGTTGTGAAGCCGTTTGGGGATTTATTTTTAAATTTATTGTTTATGATCATTGTCCCGCTTGTCTTTTTCAGCATCGCATCGAGCCTTGCGAATATGAGCGGAATGAAAAGGCTTGGGAAGATCATGGCCGGGATTTTCACCGTGTTTTTTATTACGGCTGTCATTTCCGCCATCCTGGGCTTCATCGGGATTTCCATTGTGGATCCCCTGAAAAATACAGACGTCTCTGCCATTAAGAGCATCATGACGGAGGCGGCCATCGATCCTGAGGCAGAAGAAGTCACGTTCCTGGGCCAGCTGGTTCAGGCCTTTACGGTTCCTGATTTCCAGATGCTGTTCTCAAAGAGCAACATGCTGCAGCTGATTGTGTTCTCGATTTTATTCGGATTGGCAACAGCGATGTCAGGTGAAAAAGGAAAACCGATTGCAAACCTTCTTACATCCGGTTCAGCCGTCATGATGAAGATCGTTGGATTTGTGATGTACTATGCGCCAATCGGTCTTGGCTGCTACTTCGCGACGATCATTGGTGAGCTTGGCCCGCAGATTCTCGGCGGATATGTACGTGTATTTGTTCTTTATCTGGTGTTGACTCTAATCTACTTCTTTGGCTTCTTTACGCTGTATGCCTTTGCGGCTGGCGGAAAAGATGGGGTCAAGGTGTTCTGGAAAAATGCAATCACTCCTTCTGTCAGTGCGATTGCCACATGCTCGAGTGCGGCTTGTATTCCGATTAACCTTGCTGCTGTCAGAAAGATGGGCGTTCCGCAGGACATTGCAGAAACCATGATCCCGCTAGGGGCCAACACGCATAAAGATGGCTCTGTTCTTGGCGGAGTCTTTAAGATTGTGTTCCTGTTCAGCTTGTTCGGGAAAGACATGTCGAGTATGACAAGCATTCTTACTATCCTGGCTGTTTCATTCCTGGTCGGAGCTGTTATGGGGGCCATCCCTGGTGGCGGAATGATTGGCGAGATGCTCATTTTGAGTGTGTTCGGCTTCCCGCCTGAAGTGCTGCCGATCATCGCAGTCATCTCTACGGTCATTGATGCACCGGCTACCCTCCTGAATTCAGCCGGCAACACGGTATCGGCCATGATGGTCAGCCGGATTGTTGAGGGGAAGAACTGGCTGAAGGAATCATTAGCCTTAAAATAAAGTTATTGGAGAAGCAAGAAGAGAGGCTGGAAGGATACACACCTTCCAGCCTCTCTTTTTGATAGTCATTCAACAAAATACATCTTTCCGTTGACTTCAAGTGATACGGATGATTGTTTCATTTCTTCCTTTAAAGCCCTGGCATAGTCCACTACCTGCTTAATCTTTTTCTTGTCAAGATCCTCTGCAAAGCTGTACACGATGGTTATTTTCTCCTTTACAAGCTGCTCGTCATCAGATAGCCATGCTCCTGTTCCATCAACAGCTGTTGCCCCTCCAAACATTCCCGAGAATTTTTCTAGAGTTTTGTTCACATATGGAGTATTATCAATTGGCTGGTCAACATTATAGGTGGATGGTACATAAATTTTTACCACGTCTTCGAGATAATATTGCCCTTTTAAGGCGGATTGGTTCTTGCCGCTCACTGCATCCGGCTGCCCTGTAGTATAGACAGCACTTCCCAAGAGGGATCATCCAATAGGCAAATCTTTTCCTATCCAAAACTGCCACTCCTTTTTTGTAATTTTACTGCCATAAAAAAGGTGTATTTCTACAGTGATTATAGCTTCTTCCATCAAAATATCCATGGTATTTTTTTACTCAATTTCATATATTTATGTGTATCCTTTTAACTAAATCATCTCGATTTTCTCGAGAAAAAAGCGGGATGACGTGCAACCTTACACGTCATCCCGCTTTTTTGTCAGCTTTTTTGTTTATATCACCAAATCGCTGCAGCTCACCCCAGATTCTTTCTTTTTGAAATACAAATCATCTTTCTTTTTGCATAATAGAATAAGAGCCGGATTAATAGGAAACAAAAGCTTCCTTAATACCGGCTCCATTATTTATTTTAAAGTAATTAGCGCGTTTAATGAACCTCTATTTTTGCTGGATACAGAAATTCCAGAACCGCCCTTTTCCTGAATAATTTCCAAAACTACCTTGGTATTAACCACTGCTGCATCAACTCTATATATTTTCTCGGATCCAGGTCCTAGGGTATCTTCGCACGTATGCTTATCATTAATCGAGAGTGAATCTTTAGTTTCTGAATCTTTATCATAAGCATTTAGCTTAAATGTCCGGCTATTTTCTTCGTTGCTATTCTTAATTTTTACAAGTAATTTTTCTTTTCCTTTAGCTGGAATACTGCATCGTGATACGTTCCTTTTAGCCATCTAATCTCCTCCTTTTCTTATTTTAATCTTCTTTTTTGAGGTGTTTAATAGCATCCAGGATTGCTTGACGATTGCTGTTTCCTTCTTGGTTCATTTGCTGAAGTGAATTTTTCAAGCTTGCAATTAATAAATCATCATTACTAGAGCTTTGATTTCCTCTTAAAGCTTCAAGTAATGCGATTTGAGATAGTGCAATAGCTAAGAATGAAGCATTATTATCGCAATAGCCGATCATTACGTTATGCCCTGTATTTGCAATAATTCTATTATTATCAAAACTATTATTTGCTTCTGCTTCTGCTTCCGCTTCTGCTTCTGCTTCTGCTTCCGCTTCTGCCTCTGCTTCTGCTTCCGCTTCTGCTTCTGCCTCTGCTTCTGCATCTGCTTCCGCCTCTGCTTCTGCTTCCGCTTCTGCTTCTGCCTCTGCTTCTGCGTCCGCTTCTGCTTCCGCCTCTGCTTCCGCTTCTGCTTCCGCCTCTGCTTCTGCTTCTGCTTCTGCTTCCGCTTCTGCTTCCGCTTCTGCCTCTGCTTCTGCCCAAGCTTCCGCTTCTGCCTCTGCTTCTGCCTCTCCTTCTGCCTCTGCCTCTGCCTCTGCTTCCGCTTCTGCC
>NZ_BCUY01000068.1 GCF_001591465.1 Cytobacillus firmus NBRC 15306 | reverse complement strand
CCGCCGCTCAAGGGCGACTTTATTATCTTATCAGATTCAACTATCTGAGTCAATAACTTTTTTTAAAATCTTTTTTGTGAGTCGCTGTCCTGCAGCAACGAATATAAATATATCACCTCACAGTACAACATGCAATATGTTTTTATCTTTTTTATACACAAAAAACAAAGAAAAAATATTCCCATTATTCAGCCCGTAAAAAGTATTATTTTTGCAGCTCCCTAATTCTTTCTATAAAACAAAAAAGACAGAGCACGCATTGTACTCTGCCTTATTTTATAAAATTTTAACGGTGACGCATTAGCGGGAATAACAGTACATCTCTAATAGAAGGTGAATTTGTCAGCAGCATGACAACTCGATCGATTCCGATGCCCAGTCCGCCTGTTGGCGGCATGCCGTATTCAAGAGCTTCAATAAAATCATCATCCATCATATGAGCTTCATCATTGCCCTCTTCACGTTCTTTCAGCTGTGCTTCAAAGCGCTCGCGCTGATCAATCGGATCATTCAGCTCAGTGAAGGCATTTGCATGCTCACGGGCTACAATAAATAATTCAAAACGATCAGTAAAGCGCGGGTCTTCGTCATTTTTCTTCGCAAGCGGCGAGATCTCTACAGGATGTCCATAGATGAATGTCGGCTGAATTAATTTCTCTTCAACCTTCTGCTCGAAGAATTCATTAACAATATGACCATATTCCATATTGTCTTTGATTTCAACACCATGCTCTTTCGCAAGCTGCTGGGCTTCTTCCTTACTGGTTTCTTTCCAGAAGTCTACCCCTGTGTATTCCTTAATGGCATCTACCATATGAAGCCTTTTCCATTCAGGCTTTAGATCCACTTCGTACTCACCGTATTGCACAGTAGTTGTTCCAAGTACTTCTTGGGCAATATGGGCAATAAGGTTTTCAGTAAGGCTCATGATATCTCTATAGTCAGCATAAGCTTCGTATAATTCAATCATAGTAAATTCAGGATTGTGCCGTGTAGATACACCTTCATTACGGAATACCCGGCCAATTTCATATACCTTTTCAAGACCGCCCACGATCAGACGCTTCAGATGAAGCTCAATCGCGATACGCATATAGAGTTCCATATCCAGCGCATTATGATGAGTGATAAATGGACGTGCAGATGCTCCCCCTGCAATGGAATGCATCATAGGTGTTTCAACTTCCAGGTAGCCATGGCTGTCAAGGTAGCGGCGCATGGATTGGATAATGCGGCTTCTCGTGACGAAAGTCTTTTTGCTTTCCTCACTCATAATTAGATCCAGGTAACGCTGGCGGTAGCGCTGCTCAACGTCCTTCAGCCCGTGGAACTTATCCGGCAGCGGACGCAGGGATTTTGTCAGAAGGACAAATTCCTCCGCTTTAACAGACAGTTCGCCTACCTTTGTTTTAAAAAGCTTGCCGCTGATCCCAACGATATCTCCCAGATCCGCAGTTTCGAAGATGGCATAGCTTTCTTCTCCAACTGCATCTTTGCGGACATAGATTTGTATTTGCCCTGATAAATCCTGTACATGGGCGAATCCGGCTTTCCCTTTTCCGCGCTTGGTCATAATGCGTCCTGCAAGCGTTACAGAAACGTCCTTTTCCTCAATTTCTTCCTTCTCAAGCTCACCGTATTGCTCGATTAATTCATAACTTTGGTGAGAACGGTCGAAACGTTTCCCGAAAGGATCCATTCCCTGTTCGCGCAAGCTGTTCATTTTCTCGCGTCTTACTTTCAACTGGTCATTTAATTCTTCATAATTCTGACTCACTGAAATCATCTCCATTTTGTAAATCTTTTATGTACGCACAATTCTGCGGTCCTTCAAAAATGTATATCTCTATTATTTTACACAAAGCGGGTAAATCAGACATCCTAAATAGTTAAATAGAATAAAAACTGCCAGTTCATGCACTGGCAGTTTCCATTTATCAAAAGTATTATAGGCAAAGAATGTCAGCCTGTCAAACTTTACGAAGCTTATACAGCCTGTATCTGGCTTCTTTCTTTTTCTTCTGCATCAATTACAAGAGCGTTAAGAACGGTCACCAATTCTTCTCTTGTATTGGATTCATTAATTCCATTACGGACCTTCGCATTGCCGCGGATTCCTTTCAGATACCATGCAGCATGCTTTCTCATTTCGAGTACAGCGATATGTTCACCCTTTAATGAAATCAGGCGGTCCAAATGAAGGATGCACACATCCATCTTCTCTCGTACAGAAGGCTCGCCCATTAATTCACCCGTCTCAAGATATTTGACTGTACGGTAAATCATCCATGGGTTCCCCAGTGCAGCCCGTCCGATCATGACACCGTCACAGCCTGTTTCATCCAGCATGCGCTTGGCATCCTGAGGTGTTTCCACATCGCCATTTCCGATTAGCGGAATGTTAATGTTCTGCTTTACTTCGCGGATAATATCCCAGTTCGCTTGTCCTTCATACATCTGGACACGTGTACGGCCGTGAAGGGCTACAGCTTTGCCCCCTGCGCGCTCAACTGCCTGCGCGTTTTTAACAGCGTAGATGTGATCTTCATCCCATCCCATCCGCATTTTTACGGTAACCGGCTTTTCAACAGCGGCTGTTACAGCAGAAACCATTTCATATATTTTATCCGGATCAAGAAGCCACTTGGCACCCGCATCACATTTGGTGATTTTAGGGACAGGGCAGCCCATGTTAATGTCGATGATATCCGCATTTGTATTTTGATCTACAAATTTCGCGGCTTCTACAAGCGTTTCTTTTTTGCCTCCGAAGATCTGCAGGCTTAGCGGCTTTTCTCTTTCATCAATATAAAGCATGTTCATCGTCTTTTCGTTCTGGAGGACAATGCCTTTGTCGCTGACCATCTCAGCACATACAAGTCCGGCACCGAATTCTTTTACAGTCAGACGGAAAGCAGAATTGCATACCCCGGCCATCGGAGCCAGTACCACACGGTTTTTCAGCTCGATATCACCTATTTTGAACATAATTGCACCTCCCTCTATAACGATTCAAACATATATATTAATCCTGCTCCTGTCTGGGAGCCAATTCTTCCTGTGTCACTTTAAGCGCCAGAGCGATCTGCTCGATTAAAGCCGGTGCAGGCATGCGGTTTCCTCTTTCAATTTCACCTAAAATTGAAACCGATACACCCAGCTCTCTTGCAAATCCTTCTTGCGTAAATCCTTTTAGCTTTCGAAAAGCGCGAATACGTCTTCCCCATTTTTCTGCTTCCATATCCGTACTCCCTCTCTGTCAGGTATATCTTCCAGTATTGAAATTAAAGGCCGCTCCATCTTCGGAAGCCTGATGCTGGAATCAATCTCTAAAAGAGGAACAAGGACAAACGCTCTTTCATGCATCCGAGGATGAGGAACTATTAGCTTCTCTGTTTCAATATTTTCGTGACTATACAGTAAAATGTCAAGGTCTATTGTCCGCGGGCCCCAATGGATTTCCCTTTTTCTCCCAAGTTTTAATTCGATATCAAGGCATGCATCCAGCAATTCAAAAGGATTTATGCCGGTAGAAATTTGGATTGCCATATTCAGAAATTGTTCTTGATCTTCATAACCGACCGGATCTGTTTCATAAACAGATGAAGTATTTACCACTTGGGTTTGCGGAAGCTGATCAATCAGCTCAACTGCTTTCTTCAAGTGGTCAAACCGGCTTCCGATATTTGAGCCAAGCGCAATAAAAGCGGTGTTCTTCATGATCTGCCTCTCGTAATCTCGACGGCTACTGATTGATAGTGGCCGGGAATAGGCGGATCAGGCTTGGTCACTTTGACCGTCAGCTGCACAATCAGAGGGAACCGGGAAAGAAGTTCTGCTGCCAGCTTTTCTGCTACAGCTTCAACCAGCTTATATGGCTTCCCTTCCACAACCTCTTTGCAAACTGCATAAAGTTCACCATAGTTAATGGAGTCATCAAGATTATCAGTTTCCCCCGCCTTTTTCAGGTCTGCTTCGACAGTAAGGTCAACAGCAAAGCGCTGGCCAAGGCGTGTTTCTTCCGGAAAAACACCATGGTAGCCGTAAAACTCCATTCGGTTCACATAAATATTATCCATCGTAATCACCTTTTCCCATTAAAGCGTCCATCATTTTAGCCATTCGGCTCATTTCCTTTACATCATGGATGCGGATCATCTGGCAGCCCTTTTGGATGCCGTAGCAGACCGTCGCTCCCGTTCCTTCTGTCCGCTCCTCAACCGGAAGGTCCAGAATGGTTCCGATCATCCGCTTCTTCGATGTGCCAAGCAGCACAGGATACCCGATGGCCACAAGCTTGTCCAAATCCCTCATTATTTCCAGGTTATAGTTCAAGTCTTTAGCAAAGCCGATGCCCGGGTCAAGGATAATATTCTCATCCTTAACACCTGCAGATTTTACAAGCGCAATGCTTTCGTACAGGTCATTCATGACATCGCGGAAAAAGGATGTGTATTCCATATCCTTGCGGTTATGCATTAAGATGATCGGTGCTCCTGTTTCCGCTGAAGCACCCGCCATTTCAGGATCTGCTTTGGCTCCCCACACATCATTGATAATGTGGGCCCCGGCTTCAATGGCCTGCCTGGCGACCTCAGCTTTATAGGTATCAATTGATATCGGAACATCCACTTCCTTTGAAATTGCCTCGATAACAGGTAGAACACGTCTCAGCTCTTCGTCTGCAGGCACCGGATCAAATCCCGGACGGGTTGACTCTCCGCCGACATCGATGATATCCGCTCCGTTTTCAACCATCTCCAGAGCATGCTTGACTGCCAGATCCTGATGACTGTATTTGCCGCCATCCGAAAAGGAGTCAGGCGTTGCATTTAAAATTCCCATCACAATGGTTTTCTTTCCGTAGTCTAACGTATATGGCCCACACTGAATTGTTGTTTTAGACATTATGAATCCTCCTACAGTTCATTCCTGCTCCATAAGTGTTCACAGCAGTTTTCATATTGCACCTGGAGCTCCGATGTTTTCTTTCCGGATAGCCTTGGCATTGAATGCCCGTCAAACGAGGAGATTGGCACAATTTCCTGGATGGAATTCGTGACAAAAACTTCATCCGCATCCCGTACAGCTTCCGGCCTGTACATGCCTTCCTGCACATTCATCCCCAGCTTCCCGGCCAGCCTGATTACAAATTTCCGGGTAATGCCGTTAAGTATGCCGGTATTAAGAGAGGGGGTAAATAAGTGGCCATCGCGAATCCAGAATAAGTTCGACGTGATCCCTTCTGCCAGATAGCCTTCCCTGGTCAAAAAGATCCCTTCTGTGCCTGGATCGTCCCCCGCTTCCTTTTTGGCCAGAATGTTATTTAAAAAATGATGGGACTTCAGGCGTTCTGCCCCTTCAGGAGTATTGCGGGGAATCTCAAGAATCACTGCCTGCTTTTCTGCGCTTGCACTTCTTGGCGGAAGCGGTTTGCAGAAAATAATCGTATTCGGGTTTGTGTACGGTGCTGTCTGCAGGCCAATTTCCCCGTTTCCCGCTGACACATTCATCCGGATATAGGCATTATGGTAGCCGTTTTTTCCGAGCAGCATCTCGAGCGCAGCGAGCACTTGTTCCCTGGTGTAGCTTACTTCGATATTTATGGCTTCAAGGCTTCTGTTCAGCCTCTCCAGATGATCGTCTAATAAAAAGGGATGTCCATTATAGACACGGAACGTCTCAAACAGCCCCAATCCATATAAAAAGCCATGATCAAAAGGAGAGATTCCGGCCTCCTCTTTCCTGACAACTTCCCCATTCATATAAATATACAAGGTTTACAGCCCCTCTGCCTGCAGTTCGGCTTTGTAATGCTGAATAAAATTCTGAAGGAGTTCCTTTCCGGCCGTAGTCATAATCGACTCCGGATGGAATTGGACACCTTCTACAGGCAATTCCTTATGGCGAATGGCCATAATCTCTCCCTCAGCTGTCCATGCCGAAACCTCAAGGCATTCCGGCAGTGTTTCCTTTTTGACAATCAGCGAATGGTAGCGGGTAGCAGGAAAAGGATTGGGCAGGTCTTTAAATATGGTTTTCCCATCATGAAAAATGTCAGAGGTTTTTCCATGCATCAGACGCTCAGCCTGCACCACATCACCTCCGAATACTTGAGCAATCGACTGATGTCCCAGACAAACGCCAAAGACCGGGATTTTGCCTGCAAAGGCTTCAATGGCTTTCAGGCTGATGCCTGCTTCATTCGGGCTGCACGGCCCCGGAGAGATCATCAGGAACTTCGGCTGCATACTGCCTATTTCAGAAATCGAAGTTTCATCGTTTCTTTTTACAACCAGCTCTTCGCCTAATTCACCGAGATACTGCACGAGATTATATGTAAAAGAATCGTAATTATCGATCATATAAATCATAGCTGATCCCCTTTTGCCTGTTCTGCGAGTTCTTTTGCTTTCCAAAGAGCAATCGCCTTTTTCAGCGACTCTTTGTATTCATTTTTCGGATTGGAGTCAATGACAATGCCTGCACCTGCCTGCACATGGGCATGTCCATCTTTAACGAGCATGGTGCGGATGATGATATTCAATTCCAGGTCGCCGCTGAAATTGATCCAGCCAAGAGAGCCGGTGTATGGTCCCCTTGTGACCGGTTCAAGCTCTTCAATGATCTCCATGGTTCTCACCTTAGGAGCACCCGTGATTGTTCCCCCGGGAAATACAGCGTCAATAATATCAACTGCATTTTTACCGTCTGCCAGCTCACCTTTTACATTGGAAACGATATGCATCACATGTGAGTATTTTTCAATGACCATGAACTCATCCACTTCAACAGTCCCATATTCACAGACTCTTCCCAGGTCATTTCTCTCCAGGTCCACCAGCATTACGTGCTCTGCACGCTCTTTCTCATTTTCAATCAGTTCACTGGCGAGCTTGAGGTCCTCCTCATGATCCTTCCCCCGGGATCTTGTCCCGGCAATCGGCCGCGTGCTGACGGTGTTTCCTTTTTTCTTAATCAGCAGCTCCGGTGATGCGCTCACAAGCTGGTATGCAGGCGTGTGGAAATATCCCATGTATGGAGACGGGTTTAACACTCTCAGCTGCTCGTATACATCCATAGCCTGGATATGAATCGGGCGGCTTTGGCGTACCGAGAGATTCACCTGAAAGACATCTCCCTGTGAAATATATTCCTGAACACTCCGGACAGCAGACTGGAATTCCTCTTCGTTCATGGATACACCGAGTGTTTGTTCTGCCTGACTGCATCCCCCTGCCTCAGAAGGCTCTCCGCTCTGATTCTTCCATTTCTGCTCCCAATTCTCTGCCCGTTCCTCGAACGAGTGCTCTTCCCCTTTTTCATATAAGAATAGGAGCCAGAGCTCTTCTGTTTCATGATCAAAGACAAAGCAATCTTTATAAATAAAAAAGTGGATATCAGGTATTTGCAGATCATCCTGAGCTTCATTTGGAAGCTTTTCGATATAGCGTGCGTAATCATAGCTGATGAACCCGATTGCACCTCCCTGAAAGTCAGGAAGTTCTTCAAGCTTATCTGCTTTATATTGATTCAGCCATTCCTGCACCAGGTGAAGGGGGTTGCCTTCGAGCACCTGTTTTTCGCCGTCTGCAGTAATTTCAAGCTTTGAATTTTTGCCTGTTAAGATTGCTTCCGGCTCAAGAGCTGCAATACTGTACCTGCCGCCCCGTCCGCTTTCCAGTAAAACATGATGCGGCAATCCCTCAGACAGCAAGCGGTATGTGCGGAAAAATCGGTTATATGTATATGGTATTTTTTTTGCATGGATCTGAAGATGCTTCACTAAAAGTCACCCCTATATAGTTCTCTATTTTTCATCATACATGATACGGGGCATGCTTTCATAATTTTTATTGTACGCAAAAAACAGCGGCCGCTGGAGACCGCTGTCATATCAATTATTCAGCTTCAAATTGGTATAAAGGAGTACTTAAATAACGTTCCCCATTACTTGGGATAATAGCCAGAACTTTTTTGCCCTTGCCAAGCTCTTTGGCGACCTTCAGCGCCGCACTGATCGCCGCACCGGAGGAAATTCCGCCTAGGATACCTTCTTCCTTGGCCGCACGGCGGGCATAATCAAATGCCTCATCGTTCGTAATCTGGATCACTTCATCATAAATCTTTGTATCCAGCGTATCCGGCACAAATCCCGCTCCAATGCCCTGGATTTTATGCGGGCCCGGCTTTCCGCCTGATAGTACAGGTGAATCAGTTGGCTCCACTGCGTAAATTTTGATGTTTTTATATTTTTCTTTAAGCACCTGGCCGACTCCTGTAATAGTTCCGCCTGTTCCGATTCCGGAAATGAAGGCATCCAGCTGGTCGCCCATTTGCTCAGTGATTTCAGGTCCTGTTGTTAAACGGTGAATTTCAGGGTTCGCAGGGTTTTCAAACTGCTGAGGCACGAAATAGCCATGTTCCTTTGCCAGTTCCTGCGCCTTGCGGATCGCACCGCCCATTCCTTCCGGTCCAGGTGTGAGGACAAGGTCAGCCCCGTAAGCACGAAGCAGATTGCGGCGCTCCATACTCATTGTCTCCGGCATCACAAGAACGGCTTTATAGCCTTTTGCTGCGGCAATCATTGCTAATCCGATTCCTGTATTTCCGCTTGTCGGTTCAATGATGGTATCACCTGGTTTAAGACTTCCATCTTTCTCTGCAGCCGTGATCATTGCCAGGGCAATACGGTCTTTTACGCTGCTCCCCGGATTCATGTATTCCAATTTCAGATAAACATCTGCGCTATTATCATCAACTAAACGGTTTAGTTTCACAATTGGTGTATGGCCAACAAGATCTGCAATTGAATTTGCTACACGTACCATTTTCCCCACTCCTTATTTCCGACTAATTTTATTGGTTTAATATAAATTTACCAATTTCCAACGGGAATGTCAATGTATTTGATCGGCATTTAAAAGAAAATTCATACTTATGTCATTATAGATAATTACCCATCTCTATTCATGATACTCAATTTATGCAGAAAAAAACACGGAATTAGCTCCGTGTTTTTTTTTACTGCTCACCGTAGAACCATTCCACATCCGCCTCTTTCCAAAACGGTTTGGCAGAGACAGGAACATCCATTTGCTCAAGAGCAATCTGGCGGCGAATCATGTTCTTTACTTCTTTAAAGGCATACTTTTCTCCCTTTAAATGCTCATGAAGCATGACAACAGCATAGCCATCTTCTGTTTTAACCGGCTTGGTCCATTTGCCGGGCTTCAGGTTTTTGACCTGTTCCAGGACTTCCGCCGGTATGTGCTCATCATCTTCACTGACATACCCTGTATTCCCTCCCAGGTTGGCGGTGAATTCATCAATCGACCGCTCCATCGCCAGCACAGAGAAACTGGAGCCTTCTTCCATCTCCTTCACTGTCTGTTCTGCTTCTTCTTTTGTTTTCACAATGATTTGAGAGATGTGATAGGTGTCAGGAACATGGAATTGGCTGCTGTTCTCTTCATAGTAGCTCTTCATTTCCTCTTCTGAGACAGAGACATCTGCCGTCAGCAGCTCTTCAAGAATAAGATTGTTCTTGATTTGCCTGCGCCATTTATCTTCACTCATCTCATCGGTGAAATTGCCGCCGTACATCGTCTTGACCATTTTCAGCTCAAGATCTACTGCCTTATCAGAGATCTTCACCCCGTATTTTTTCCCGGCCTCTTCAATAACCTTCTGATCAATTAATTCGCTTAAGGTGCTTTTTCCGTACTTCGTTTCCATCTCACTCATCCATTCCTGGCGAGTGATTTTTTCTCCGCCGATTTTTGCTGCTGCTTCCCCGCTGCCATCGCCTTTAAAAAGCAAAAAGGCCAATGTGATAAGATTCAGCAATACTAAACCGGCAATGATCATTAAAAGCTGTCTCTTTTCCAAGTGCTCCTCCCCCCAAGAAAAGCGCAAGCACCTTGCCCTCCCCGACACCTCGAGGGGGCAGGCACTGAAGCTGGACATTTCTCTAAGTTCAAAAAACAAAAGCGTTTGGCCCCGGCCTAAAGGGCGAACCTTTTGAAGACCGGCAAACGCTTATTTTATCAATTTACTTCGTTTTTTAATTCTTCAAGCTCTTCTTTTGTATAATGATATTTCTCGTTGCAGAAGTGGCAGGAAGCTTCAGCCTGTCCATCTTCATCGATCATCTGCTGGATTTCCTCTTCACCGAGGCTGATAATCGCATTGGCAAAACGCTCTTTTGAACATGTGCAGGTAAAGGATACAGGAAGCTTCTCAAGGAACTTCACATTGTCTTTGCCAAGGATCGTTTCCAATAGCTCTTCAGGCGTCAATCCCTGCTGAATCAATTTGGATACAGGCGGAATTTCTTTCAGTCTGTTTTCAATTAAAGTGATCGTCTCTTCATCTGTTCCTGGCATAAGCTGCAGAATGAATCCCCCTGCAGCAAGTATGGAGTTGTCAGGGTTAACAAGGACACCCACCCCAACGGAAGAAGGAACCTGTTCAGAAGTAACAAAGTAATAGGTGAAATCTTCCCCAAGTTCTCCAGAAATCAGCGGCACCTGTCCTGTGAAGTGTTCTCTCATTCCAATGTCCTTCACGACAGTCAGGGTCCCTTCAGTGCCGACCGCACGGCGCACGTCAAGCTTGCCCTGCTCGTTAAGGTCAAAGTGCGTCTGCGGGTTTGTTACATATCCGCGCACCTCTCCATTTGCATTGCTGTCTACCAGGATGGCGCCAATTGGACCGCCGCCTTCGATTTTGATCGTCAGTTTGTTATCGCCCTTTAGCATGGCACCCATCATCACGCCTGCCGTCATGGCTCTTCCCAAAGCAGCTGAAGCGGTTGGCCATGTATAATGTCTGCGCTGGCCCTCTCCAACTGTTTCGGTGGTGCGGGATGCATAGGCACGGACTTGTCCATCATACGCAAGTGCTTTTACTAAATAATCGCTCATTTTTTGCTCCTTTCCACGAAAAGCGCAAGCGCCTTGCCCACCCCCGACACCCTCGAGGGGGCAGGCTGCTTGCGCTAGACAACTTTCGAATTCCAAAATTTTACACCTTGTTATCTTCAAGAAAACTGCCTTAATGTCAGCAGCTTTTTAAGCTTACTATTTTTTTATGTTTTCCATATTTCGTTTATAAATAATCTGCAGGCCCTTTAAAGTTAAAAATGGATCCACAACATCGATGATATCCGACTCTTGCGCGATGAGCCCCGCAAGGCCCCCTGTGGCAATTACAGTCGGCTTTTCGTCTGCCTGATCTTTCATTCTTTTTACTATACCTTCAACCTGGCCGACGTAACCATAAAGAATTCCCGCCTGCATGGCAGATACGGTATTTTTTCCGACAATATGATCAGGACGGGCAATTTCTATTCTTGGGAGCTTCGCTGCACGGGAATAAAGAGCCTCTGTTGAAATCCCGATTCCCGGTGCTATGGCGCCGCCCATATATTGCTTATTTTCATTAATATAGCAATAAGTAGTGGCTGTACCAAAATCAACAATGACTAACGGGCTTCCATATTCATGAATGGCAGCGACTGCATTGACGATACGGTCTGCCCCCACTTCTCTCGGGTTCTCATACTTGATGTTTAAGCCTGTCTTGATACCAGGACCCACGACAAGGGGCTTCACATGGAAATATTTCTGGCACATTCTTTCAAGCGAAAACATGATTGGCGGCACTACTGAGGAAATGATAATGCCATCTATATCTGAAAAGGAAAGATTTTCATGCTCAAACAGAGACTTCACAATCATCCCGTATTCATCTTCTGTTTTATTCCGGTTGGTTTCAATTCGCCAATGATGCTTTAATTCATCTTGGTCATAGACACCCAGAACGATATTCGTATTCCCTACGTCGAAAACAAAGATCAACATTCTCACCACTTTATGATTATTTAAATGAAGTTTAAGCTCTTTTTTCACTGAAAACATCATATCACAACTGATGTTGTTTCGTGTAATTGAAAATTCGGGGCGGTCTGGGAATTTAAATTTTTCCGCAAAAAAAGCGCCCCTGGAGGCGCTTTTGGATTATTATTTGTCTTTGCGTTCTTCGTCGATGGCAGGAGGCACATCCGCTTCTGCAGGGCTTGAGCCTTCCCTTGTTTCAGGAATTTCACCTGTTTCAGCAGGATCCTCTTTCTTGATGCTGATGTTTACTTTCACATCTTCATCCGTTGAAACGGAAGTCACTGAACGGTCAGGCAGTCTGCCATGTTCTGATAAATGCTTGATTTGTTCTGCATCAAGCGTTTCGACTTCAAGCAATGTATTGGCGATCAGATTCAGCTTATCACGGTTTTCTGTTAAAAGCTTTCTTGCTCTTTCATAAGATTCCTTGATAATGCGCTGGATCTCAAGATCGATTTCATATGCGATTGCATCTGAATAGTTCTGTTCATTATGGAAGTCACGTCCAAGGAATACCTGGCCGCCCTGAGACTGTCCGAACTGCAATGGTCCAAGCTTATCGCTCATTCCGAATTCGGTTACCATGCGGCGGGCAATACCTGTCGCACGCTGGAAGTCATTATGGGCACCTGTGCTTACTTCCCCGAAGACAATTTCTTCAGCCACACGTCCGCCAAGCAATCCGACAATTTTGTCGAGAAGCTCAGGCTTCGTCTGGAAGTAGCGGTCTTCTTTCGGAAGCATAACTGCATATCCTCCAGCCTGGCCGCGCGGCACGATTGTAACCTTATGAACCATTTCTGCTTCATCCAGCACCAAACCGATGACTGTATGACCTGCTTCGTGGAAAGCAACGATGTTTCTTTCCTTTTGGGAAATAACACGGCTTTTCTTGGCTGGTCCCGCAATAACGCGGTCTGTTGCTTCATCGATATCTTCCATATCGACTTTTTTCTTATTGCGGCGGGCAGCTACAAGCGCTGCTTCATTCAATAAGTTTTCTAAGTCTGCTCCTGAGAAACCAGGTGTACGCTGTGCAATAGCCTTTAGGTTGACACTCTCATCAAGAGGTTTATTGCGTGCGTGTACTTTAAGCACTGCTTCACGGCCTTTGACATCCGGGCGGTCAACCGTAATCTGTCTGTCAAAACGCCCCGGACGCAATAATGCCGGGTCAAGAATATCCGGACGGTTAGTGGCAGCAATGATGATAATTCCTTCATTTGCTCCAAATCCATCCATTTCAACCAGAAGCTGGTTAAGGGTCTGCTCGCGTTCATCGTGTCCGCCTCCAAGGCCGGCACCACGCTGGCGCCCTACAGCATCAATTTCATCGATAAAAATAATACATGGCGCGTTCTTTTTCGCATTTTCGAATAAGTCGCGGACACGGGATGCACCCACACCGACGAACATTTCAACGAAATCAGAACCGCTTATAGAGAAGAATGGAACGCCCGCTTCACCGGCAGCTGCCCGTGCAAGCAAGGTTTTACCTGTTCCCGGAGGTCCTACAAGAAGAACCCCTTTAGGAATTCTTGCTCCCAATTCAGCAAACTTGCGCGGGTCTTTAAGGAACTCAACAACCTCAACAAGCTCCTGCTTTTCTTCATCGGCGCCTGCAACATCTTTAAAGCGCACTTTCTTTTTGCTTTCATCATACAGCTTTGCTTTGCTTTTGCCGAAGTTCATCACACGGCTGCCTCCGCCCTGCGCCTGGTTCAGCAGGAAGAAGAATAGTATGAAGATGATGATGAAAGGAATGATTGACGTAAAGAATGTAACCCAGCCGCTTGTTTCCTTAGCCGGCATGACTTCGACATCTGATGTCTGGGCTAATTGATCCACACGGTCAAGGATATTATCATTGTTCATGATATAAGTCAGGAAGTATTTGCCTTCCTCATATCCCTCTAGCTGACCCCGTACTTCAAAAACACCTCTCTCAGGCTGAAGGGAAATGGACGTAATATCGCCGCTTTCCAAGTGATCAACAAATTTATTATAAGAGATGTGCTCCGTTGGTTCATTGTTGCCGTTAAAGAAGCTGACAACTCCAATAATGACTAAAAATATTAATAAATAAAAGATGGTATTCCGGAAGATCCGATTCATCCCTTACCTCCTCCCACGGTAAACAAACTATAGTGTATACTATCATAGAAAATCGTGCCAATACAAGGAATTAGACTTCTTAAAACCGGGTGATTCTTGTTTCAGTAAAGGGCTTTAATTCAAGATCATGCTTAGGATTTCCTTAATCGTTATTGCTGTATACTTCCGGCTTAAGCACTCCAATATATGGAAGGTTGCGGTACTTTTCCGCATAATCAAGGCCATAGCCGACTACGAATTCATCAGGAACAATAAATCCTACATAATCAGCTTTAATATCAGCCTTTCTTCCAGTTGGCTTGTCAAGCAGTGTTACAATCTTAATGCTTTTCGCTTTTCTGTAGCGGAACAGCTCAACCAGATAACTGAGTGTCAAGCCGCTGTCGATGATATCTTCAATAATCAGAATATCTCTGCCTTCCACAGAAGTATCAAGGTCTTTCAGAATTTTTACTTCTCCTGAAGAAACCATTGAATTCCCATAGCTTGATACATCCATGAAGTCCATCTCAAGATATGTATCCACACGCTTTAAAAGGTCGCTCATGAAAGGCATTGCCCCTTTTAAAACCCCAATGGCAAGCGGGAATCGGTCCTGGTATTCTTCAGTAAGTTCAGCAGCAAGGGATTTAATTTTATCCTGCAGCTCCTCTTCCGAAATCAGTACTTTTTCAATATCATTTTTCATCATTTATTGTGCCCCCTAGAAGATCATTGCTTTATGTATTTTAAAATAATATAACTGGTGCAGGATTGCTGCTGCCTATCATCATGCGATTTCTTCAAACCAGGCACCCATAGGATCCTGCCTTGTGCATCTGTCACGATTGGCCAGGTATTCCGATCATGCAGCGGTATTTTATGATCGATGAAAATATCCTTAATCTTTCGGGACCCCTGCATTCCTTTAAGCGTCATGCGGTCTCCTTTTTCTCTTGTCCTGATAATGATTGGAAAAGAAACACCGTCCCTGTCTAATACCAGGGTTTCATTGTTTAGATTTCCTTCAGGACAGTCAGCATATTCAAGAATAATCGATCCGCCGTTTGGGAGTTTAATGCTTGCAGGTTTGAAGATTTCATATCGATAGGATTGTACAGGTTCCTTCGGGAATAAAAAGTGGCATTGCCGGTAGGAGCGTACAATATGTAAACCGCCTGGAAAATCTAGATTTCCCGATGGATGAGGACTTTTCATTAAGGAAAAAACACTCTCTATATGAGATGCCGATAACGATGCCGGCCTTTCCTTATAAAGATAGTTTAATATTAGTTGAATCCCTCTCCTTTGTAAAGGCATTGGCATTGCCTCAAAAGCATCGATATCCACACTAATTTCCTCATTGGCATTCTTTTTCATTACTGTATTCATTTTATGGACGGTTAATTCCTGCAGATATGCTTCATCACTTTGCAAATCTTCACTGAATTTTTGAAAATGCTCATGCACCTGAGGATTTTCTTTTCTCAGGAATGGGAGCACTTCCTGCCTGAATCGGTTGCGGCTGTATATGTCTTTTTCATTGCTTGGATCCCGCCGGGGGTTCAGGTTTTCTTTCAGGCAGTAGCTTTCGATTTCCGCTCTATTCAAACACAGGAAAGGGCGGATGATCGTATAATCGCCAAACGGACGGTTAAAGGGGATTCCTGCTCTTGCGCTGCCGGCGCTTCCCCTTGTGAGGCGCATTAAGATGGTTTCAACCTGATCATCGCCATGATGCCCAAGCGCTATATAGTCTGCCCCATGTTTCCCGGCTGTTCTTTGATAGAAGCTGTAGCGGCAATCCCTGGCAGCTGTCTGCGAACTCTTCCCGGACTTCTCCATATACTCAGGCACATTCACTCTTTCCATTTCAAATGGAATGGCTTTGTCTCTGCAGTAGTCCTTCACAAACATGGCGTCCTGAAGGGATTCATCACCTCTGAACATATGATCGACATGTGCGGCAATCAGTTCTGTCTGATATTGCTGCTGCATGCTCCAAAAATAATGGAGCAGGGCGATGGAATCCGGCCCTCCTGATACACCGATTACAATTTTCTTATTTTTTAATTCCAATCCCTTTTTCTTAAGGAAAGCACTCACTTTCTCTTCGAGCATAGGCTTCTTCCTTATCCAATTTAAATATATTTACTACTACCCCTGCAAAAGGCAGGATAATCCTTCCTATGGAAAAGCATATCATTTTTAAAGGGTAAATATCAAAAGGGATTAAGCTTATAATACGGATCACCGAAAAGAAAGTTTCATTTCTTTCAAAATCAAAGCAGCTGCCCATAGATATATAAGAAATATAGCAGAGTTACAATAAGGGTAATGAGCAGAGTTTCAAAGAAGCTCCCTTTCTGTTTTTTCTGCCGGTTCATTTGCCTGCTGGCAGGCTGAGGGCTGGCTGTTTGTCCTGGATTCCTGCTTACCGTGCTCTTTTGCGCCGGATTTGCACGTGTGAGCTGGAGTATATCATTTCTCATTTCACCGGCTGAGCTATACTGGCCCTGCAGAGCATTCAGAATAACATCTTCGTATTTCAGCAGTTCTTTCTTTTGGCGGACCATCAATTTGAGCTGTTTAAGGTCACCGGTTGTCTTGGCAAACCTTTTTGGATAGGCCGTATTGATTAAAATCATGGCTGCAGCAAAGAGATCATAAGCAGGGTCAGCCTTTCTGGTCCCCAATCCCCAATAGCCGCGATCATAAAACTCGGTAAATTCCTTTATTGCCCTGCCCTGAATGGTGGTGCCGCCCACATCAATGGTGCGTATTTTCGATGGAGGGCCTGTTACGATCAGATTATCCGGCTTTAAATCACCGAACACCCAGCCCGCTTTATGCAATGCATCCAGATCGTTCAGAAGCTGTACCATTAAAACACCGGTCCAGGATGGTCCCTTTTGCTGAATGAATGTCAGTAAATCAGGTCCCTGTATATATTCCATTGCATAGAATGAAACCTTACCGCTCCTTCGTTCCCAATCATCGGCATCAAGCAAAGAAGGCCCGAGGGCAGAGCCTTGGACCTTTGCAAAGGATTTAAGGACGTTCACTTCGGACGTGATGGACATCCCGTTATCACTCATTTTCAAAGCAACCTGCTGATTTTGGTTTTTGGCGAGATAAACAATCCCATTAGCACCATACCCCAATTCCTTTACAATGGTATATCGGCTGCGGTGCCACTTTCCTTCAATTACAGTACCAGGGTTTACTTTACACTGACTCTTCAAAGAATGATTCATCATCACGGGAAAGCAGACTCCTTAATGAACGTTTTTTCTTGAAATGGTTTAGGGCCTCATGAATGGCCGGGCCTGTCGGCGTAATCCCTCCTGTTGTCAATTTCGAGAATATGCTGGTGAGCGATTCAAGATTCGGTGTCCAATCGAGCAGTTTTTCGACATCTTTCTTTTTCCCGGGAAATACGAATACGGAAAAACGGTTATCGCCAGAGCGGGCATTGAGGCTCAAGGACAGATCCAGCAGGGCCTCCTTAACGGTCGGGAGCTTATGCTTCATGCTTGCACTGGTATCCACGAGGACCAGCACCTCAAGCTCGACCGTCTCCCCCAATTCATCCACGACCTCCATCACTTCACCGCGCTGATCAGGCGGGAGGTCCTCCATCGTTTTCGAACCGCCCAAAATCTGCTGTAGCTCTTTGTTGACCACTCCCTGAAGTGTCTGGGTCATGGCTTTTCTTGTCACCATCTGTACCGTCTGGGAAAGCTGCTGAGAGTAGACTACCTGACTGACTCCGCCTCCTGACATGGCGATTCCTTCAATTTCGTTCATTCCCTGTTCATCAATGACATCCTGCTCCATGACTCCGATTACATTCACGGTTATTCCCTGCTCCTTGGCCAGAGCCGCCATGGCAATGGGATCTTCACCCTGGTTTGAGCAGCCATCCGTTATCAGTAAAATCTGCTTCAGTGTTCCTGTTTTCATTTGAAACTCCCCTCCACATATGAGTTGTTAGCATTTTCGACTGATTGGAGAGGAAATATACATATAAACATGTCTCGATGAGCAAATTAATCAGTTGGCCTTTTGGCGGATGGCGTGTACAGGGATGCTTGTCCATTTCGGTGTATTATGCTTAACCTTTGAGACCACCACTGTCATATCATCCTCTATATTTCCGGACCTTGACCTGATCACCTCTTCCATAATCAGATCGGCCACTTCCTGAGGATCATCCGTCTTCAGCTCGGATATTTTGCGCTTCATCCACAAATCAAAGTTCTCCACATGCTTTGGCCCTTCAAACACGCCATCACTCATCATGATCAATAAATCACCGGCTTTGAGCTGCTCACTGACCACATCGACGTCAAACTCCTGAATGATGCCCATCGGAAGGTTGCTGGCCTGAATTTTCATTACTTTAGGGCCTCTTTTTACGAAACTTGGAGTTGATCCAATTTTCAAAAATTTCGCATCAGCATTCTGCAGATCAATCATGGCCAAATCCAAAGTCGAAAAAATTTCGTCAGTAGTCCTCAAAGAAAGAACGGAGTTGACCGATTTAATGGCAACCTGCTCTTCTATTCCTGATTGAAGAATCTTCTGAAGAAGCTGAAGTGTTTCCTGGCTTTCCGCATGAGCCCTTTCCCCATTGCCCATTCCATCACTGATGGCAATCGCATACTTGCCGCAGCCCAGCTCGATAGTGGAATAGCTGTCACCTGACACTAAGCCTCCGTCTTTGGCCGCATGGGCAACGCCTGTTTCAACCACGAAGGCCTTGGCTGACCGGAATGTGACATGGCAGTAACCATTCGGAAACGGGGCGCATTCTTCTGAATTTACTAATATCGTTTCTCCCAAAATATCAGATAGCATCGGTGCAATGAGCTTTTCGCATTCCCCGTGTCCCTGGCAGTATGGGATGGTCATATCAATGTCGACATTTCCCTGCTCCAGGCTGTAGATTTCCACCTGCTCGATATGAATGCCAAACTCCTGAAGCGCTTCAAGGATTTGTTCTTCCTGCTTATGATGATTTTCCCGCTCTCTCTGAATTTCCTTGGCGAAGTCACCCATCACCTCGGAAACACCCTTAAGCTGGTCGGCTACCAGCCTCCTGCTTTCCTGAACCTGTTTCTTCAGTCTTTGGTTCGCTTTATAATAAGTCAGCTCCTGCTGAACGGCTTCTGTCACTTTTTTCGATCTTGTGCAGTACTTTTCCCAATCCCTCGCAAGCTTTGGAGAAAGGGCACCTTCGTTATTGTCCACATCATGCATAATATCCATCATATAGTCATAGGTTGTATTAAAGTTCTTTGACCAGCAATGATCCTTCTTAAAGCAGGTCTGGCAGGTTTTTTCCGTTACATTGCTTAAGAAATAATCCACTTCCCTGTCTCCGTCCTCTTCCCATTGGGACGGCTCATCATGGGAGGAAAAGCTTTTGGACAGGGCCTGAAAGACACTCGAAAACTGGGCAACGCGCTGTGCCGTCACATCACGCATCTTTCTCATATATTGCTGCTGTTCTGCGGCATATTCAGGTGTTCCCGGGATGTGCTTGGCCAATTTCATTGTTAATGCCTGCGGTGTTAGTAAAAATAAGAGAATGGCTGCACCTGTTTCTGAAAGAGTTTTGATGAGGTTTCCGCTTCCTTCTCCATACATGCCCATCAGGAGTGTTGCTATCAGAAGGCCGAATGCCACCCCAATCTTTCTGCCTTCTTTTAAAAGGCCGCCTAAAAGGCCCGCAAAAGCAAGCAGACTCATATGATAAAAGCTCGATATATTCGCAAGGGAGAAGATCAGGCCGGTTACCACCCCTACTGTAGAACCGACTGTTGCTCCCGCCACAAAGGCGAAGAGCAGGACAAGGTAGCGTGACATAATATGCTCGACCGAAAGATCATAGACCGTCCAGCCGATCGTTCCCGTCATGACAGAAGCCAGCATAATGATCAGGCAGACGATTTCTTCGGTTTTAAGCGATTGTCTGCGTTTATTTATTGATAGCAGGGGCAGTCCCTGCAGAAAAATAAGTGTCAGGATGAAACCCAGGCTCGACTCGACACCGGCCATCATGCCATCGTATAAAGTCAGCTGGCCCTTCATAATGAAAGCTTCCAGGAGCTTGCCTGCCAAAAGAGTAAAAAACACATAAAAAGGCAGTGCCCGAATTTCATTAGTCAGCCATTTCTTTGAGACACGGAAGGAAAATAAAAAGATGAAGGTGATTCCAAAAGCGGATACTGCATTGGATATGGATAATGTAGCGGCTCCTGCCATCAGTCCCACTAATGCAAGGGGCGCCTTGTCCCTTCGTATGAAATAAACCGCTGCAAAAAACGGAAGGCTGAATGGGGTAAGTTTCGCCAATATCAAGGCTCTTCCAAGCAAAAAGCCAATGATCAGCAGAACATAGCCTTTTTTCAGAAAGAAATTCTCCAGTCCTGATTGGAGTTTTTTTAAGCCTTTGGCAATATCCAGTTTCGGTTTGTTGAAGGGCACTTCCCCGATCGGCTCCATTACATTCCTTTCTACCTTTTCCATTAAACTACACTCCCCATATTTTTATCGTTGCTGACAATTATAAATTCAAGCGCTCCAGAAGTTTGTCAAAAGAGCGGACAAGCCCCGGCTTTTCGTTCGACGGTTTTCCACTATATATGGGGATAGATAACAAGATTTAAAATGGAGCTTCCTGAAGTGCAGCTTAGTGCTGACAAAAAAAAGTAAACAAACCGTTGGAATGACAGCTTTCTGCGAAAAGCGAGCATGGAAGAAATTGACGAAAGAGGCAAGGGGGATTTACGACATATTTCTTTCAATATCTTATTGACTTCCTTTTTAAAAATTTGTATTATAAATCTTGTGCTTCAGAGCACATCTATTAATCTTTTGAAATATGGCGGTGTAGCTCAGCTGGCTAGAGCGTACGGTTCATACCCGTGAGGTCGGGGGTTCGATCCCCTCCGCCGCTATCAAAGAATGCGGAAGCGCCTCGGTCACCCCCGACAAGCACAAGACGATCCGCACAGAAAGGTGTTCTTTACCTTTTTGGGAGGAGTGGCTTGTGACCTCGAGGGGGTAGGCGCTGAAGCTGGATAACAAAGAAAGCGGAAGCGCGTTGCAAAATCTATTATTATCCTGGCCCGTTGGTCAAGCGGTTAAGACACCGCCCTTTCACGGCGGTAACACGGGTTCGAATCCCGTACGGGTCATTTCAAAAGAGCGTCAGCCTTAGGCTGGCGTTTTTTTGATGGCTGAACAGCGTTAAACAGCATAAAAAAACAAGCCCTATCCGGACTTGTTTTCCATCTTGCTATATTGATCGATCAGCAGCAAGTTAGCCCCGCTTAGCTCCTCTTCCTCCGCGCTTGGATTCAGTGTGACGTTTTAACGATGACAGACGATCCTCGCTGTCCTTCAGGAAACGGGCCATTTTGGCTTCAAAGTTTTCTTTAGGGCGATGGTCGTTTGATCGGTTAAGGCGAGGGCGGCCAGAATTGGAATTCGGTCTTCTGTCTCCTCTTTCAGGTCTTTCAGAACGCACAGGCCGGTCTTTTGCCTTTTTGATGGATAATCCAATCTTGCCGTCCTTTTCGACATTAATGACTTTCACTTCAACCATGTCACCCACTTTTAGGTGTTCATTAATATCTTTTACATATTTGTCAGCGACTTCACTTATGTGCACCAGACCGGTTGAGCCTTCCGGCAGCTCCACAAATGCTCCGAAATTTGTAATGCCTGTGACCTTTCCTGTTAACTTGCTGCCTGCTTCGATTGACATTAAAAAAACTGCCTCCTTGAAAGATATAAAGTGAAACTTCAATCAGTGGGGGTT
>NZ_BCUY01000067.1 GCF_001591465.1 Cytobacillus firmus NBRC 15306 | reverse complement strand
TTTTTCATTTAAAAAAGCAGCAAAGAATCGTTTAAGCACGTAGGATTTTTTATGGCGGGATTCGCCGGGCACCGCCTGAGCCGTGATCTGCTTGCCCAAAGAGACTTTGGAACTCATTCCAAGGTCTTTTTTCTTTGGCGGCTGGTGTTTTGCGGGCGTTTATTGCTGGTGAAGTTGGGTTCCGACTCTGACTGGCTCTTTTCTCCTTTCTGTGTCCGAAGTTGGCTCGGGTTCCGACTCTAACTTGCTCTTTTTGGCTTTCTGTGTCCGAAGTTGAACCGGGTTCCGACTCTGACGCTCCTCTTTCTCCTTTCTGTGTCCGAATTTGAACCAGGTTCCGACTCTGACGCTCCTCTTTCTGCTTTCTCTGTCCGAAGTTAAACCCCGTTCAGATCCATCCCCGCTGATTTCCAGGCTTTTTCTCTTCACAAAATCAAACAACTCCAGTAAACTATTAATACCAATAAAACCAATGAGAAAGGTCGGAAAATAAATGACAAATACACCGGTTTCGATTCCCCGTCCGCTCGTAAGAACGAATCAATGGTCAATTGTATTAAGTGTTTTAGCTTCGTGGTTTACAGGAGAAGCATGGATTCTCGCCATTCCCCTGCTTGCAGGTGCAATGGGCCTATTGTTCGGCTTCAATCCGATTATGCGTACAGCAAGACATTTTCTAAAAAAGAGTCCTTCTGAGTACATTCCCGAAGACTGGGAGCAGCAGCAATTTAATCAGGTGATTGCCGTTGCCTGCCTGGCGCTTGGACTGATCAGCTTTCTGCTGGGCTGGACAGCTGCAGGGTATGTTTTTACAGCTATGGTCGCTCTTTCAGCATTTATTGCCATTCTGGGATTTTGCATCGGCTGTTTTATCCGCTTCCAGCTTAACCAGTATAAATACCGAAAATCGTAAGGCAGTCATCACGGCTGTCTTTTTCGTTTCCTTTTTCACCCAGCTAGTTTCAAAGGACTTTATAAGGGGTACCTATTTCATAAGTAAATCTTTCTGAGGTGAAAAAATGAAAACTGCCAGTAAGTTTCTTTTAACAAAAGAAGATATGACTAACCCCGATATCGTGCCTGAGTGGGTTATTCAAGAATATAAAACATTTCATGATACGGTTACAGATAAAACCTTCCCTTGCTATTTTGGAATGACTGCCGAAATGCGCGGCGAATTGAGATATGCCTATATTACACAGGAGGACTGGTCTAATCTGCCGGAAGCTCTTGAATCTTTTATCGAGCTTTTTGACGCACCAAAGCTTATTCGTCATGGCCTGTTTGTATTTGTGGAGCCGGAAAAAGATGAAAAGCCGCTTGAACATTACAGAGAAAATTTCTGGAATATCCTTCAGTATTTGCATAAAGTTGATACAAAGCCTTGGCCGAAAGATTATCCGACAGATCCGGACCATCATTTATGGGCGTTTTCTTTTGCTGCGGAGCCATTCTTTGTGTTTGGCAATGCGCCTGCGTACAAGCAGAGAAAGACGAGGGATCTGGGCAATAGTCTTGTGCTTGGATTCCAGCCGCGCCGGATTTTTGAAGGTCTCGAAGGCACCACGAAAGGCGGCGTTATGTCCAGGGAAAAAGTAAGGGAACGTGTTGAGAAATGGGATGGCCTCCCTACCCATCCAAACATCAGCCACTATGGCGATCCCGAACACCGTGAGTGGAAACAATACTTCATCGGTGATGATGTTAAGCCAATTGAAGGGAAATGCCCTTTCCACCATAAATAATCTGGCAGTCTCGGTGCAAAAACTGCACAAATAAACAAGGAACCGTTCTAAGTGAGCGGTTCCTTGTTTATTTGTGTGTAATATATTGATTAATACGGCTGCCGATTGCGGACAGTACTTCTTTGCCGGCTGCCTGATTTTGGAGCCCATCCACTAGTACTGCAGCGCAGACTGTTTTCCTTTTATGGGTAAATATGGCGCAATCATGCTCTATACCGGGAAGTTCGCCTGTTTTACCCGCAACCTTGACTTTTTCCTCGTCTATCGTGTTGGCAAGTTTATTTTTAAACTGCTGGTTTTCCAATATATACAGTGCTTTTTCAGTATACTTCCCTGATAAAAGCTTTTGCTCTGCCAATGCCTTTATGCCATACACCATATCCCGGGCAGTCGTGGTGTTGTCAATGCCGTTTTTCAGTGCTTCAAAATCCATCATCTTTCTGTTTAATGATGTATTATTAAACCCCAAATCTTTGAAAAGCTGATTGATTTTCTCTATACCAAGCAGCTCAATGATAAGATTAGTCGCTGTATTATCAGACACAATGATCATTAGTGTCATTAGGTCTGTCACCTTGATCTTCAAATCTCTGGCCATGGCTTGCAATACACCCGATCCGCCAACCCGGGCAGAAGCAGCAACTTCCACTTCCTCCTCAAGCTGAAGCAGCCCTTTCTCCGCCTGTAAAAGTCCCGCAAGTAAAATCGGCACCTTTATTAAGCTGGCTGAAGAGAAAATGGCATCGGCATCTTTTTCGATGAAACCATCCTCAGTATGGATATATACAGCAACGCGGCCTTCGCAGCAGCTGGCCAATGTAAGAATTTCCGCTTTAAGAGTATGAAGGTCCATTTTATTTCGCAGCCGCTACTTGAGGCCGGTTATGGTCGCCCGTTACTTTTTCATTATATAAATGGCAGGCCACAAAGTGATCCTTCTCAATCTCCTGCCACTCCGGCTTAATGGAAGCACAAGCCTCCATCGCATAAGGGCAGCGCGTGCGGAATACACAGCCGCTTGGCGGATTCATTGGACTTGGAAGCTCCCCTTCCAAAATGATCCTTTCCCGGTTATCCTCGACATCAGGGTCAGGGATGGGAATCGCCGACAGCAGGGCCTGTGTATAGGGGTGAAGCGGATTTTTATATAAGTTTTCGCTTGTGGTTAATTCCACTAGATGCCCTAAGTACATAACGCCGATTCTGTCGCTGATATGCTTAACCATTGAGAGATCATGGGCGATAAATAAGTAGGTCAGGCCTTTTTTCTTCTGGAGCCCCTTAAGCAGGTTCACCACCTGGGCTTGTACCGATACATCCAGTGCTGAGATTGGCTCGTCAGCAATAATGAATTCCGGATCCAGAGCCAAAGCACGGGCAATTCCAATTCTTTGCCTCTGTCCGCCGCTGAATTCATGCGGATAGCGGTTGGCATGATCGCGGTTAAGACCTACATCTTCCAGGAGCTGATAGACCCGCTCGAGGCGCTCCCTCTTATTCGGATATAACCCATGAACCTCCATGGGCTCGGAAATAATCTCCTGTACGGTAGAACGCGGATTCAAGGAAGCATACGGATCCTGAAAAATCATCTGCATCTTCCTGTGAAAAGCAAACCTCTCTTTTTCAGTCATATTATGGACATTTTTTCCGTCATAAAGGACTTCACCTTCTGTACGGTTATATAAACCGATGATGGTACGCCCTGCAGTTGATTTTCCGCATCCGGATTCACCGACAATCCCGAATGTTTCTCCCTGTTTGATATGGAAGGAGACATCATCAACAGCCTTCAGGGTTTGTCCTTTTCCCATTGAAAAATGCTTTTTGAGATTGTTGACCTGTAAAAGTGCTTCTTTTGCCATGTTTATTCCCCCGTCTCTTGCCAGTAACGTCTAGCTGCACATAGTTCCTTTTCATAGATGGTATCTTTCAAGTCGATAACTTCAATGCTTTTACCGGTATTTGGAGAATGAAGCAGCTTTCCATCACCATAATAAATGCCTACATGATGGAGTTTGCCTTTCCCTTCTTCATAAGCAAAGAATAATAGGTCCCCTGGTTCAATGGCATCCAGTTCGACCGGCTTCCCTGCTTCCGCCTGATCATGGGCATCACGGGGAATGATCACGCCATTTGCTTTGCACATCGAATAGCTGAACCCTGAACAGTCATATCCATAGCTGCTCATGCCGCCCCATAGATAGGGAAGGTCTATAAATTGTTCACCCGCAGCAATGATGTCTCTGCCGCTGCCTTTCCGTATAGCATCGATTGCTTCAAAGACCTTTACGTCAGCAGATTTTAAGAATCCTTCTCCTCCAGGTGTCTGCACTTGGATCCACTCGGCTTCTTCTTTTAAGACTGGAAGTACAGTTTGATAACTTAGAATTAGTTCCGGCTCTCTGTCAGTCGAATAGAGAGTCGCTTTTTTATTCTGGATGACAGCGGCCTTTTCACTATCACTCTTCCAATCTTCATTTTGAATCAGCTGGGCCTTCGGCAGCCAGCCGGGATACCCTCTCCCGTCCTTTGAAGAAGGCTGGCTTGGGACAACAACATGTACCCATCCCTCTCTCTCCTCCAATACAACAACTTCTTCTCCGTACAGAAGTTGTGATTGCACAAGATTCCCGTCGCAAAGCTCTAGCCGGGGCTCATAGCTGAGCTTTTCAAGCCAGGCATCCAGATTAACTGGGTTAGTGATGGCTTCGGTGTCAATTTCTCTTGATGAATCGCTCGCTGTCCACAAGGTTGCAGCAGGAACCGCAACCAGCCATTTCTGCTTAATTGCCAAACCGAATTCCTCCTTTTTAAAATTGTCAGGATGTCAATTCCTGCTTGTTCACTGCCAATGATACATTCCTGATGCCAAGGCCAGGTTCAGATGGCAGGGTAATTTTGCGGCCGGAATAGCGGATTCCGCCTTCCACAATTTCTTTTGCCATCATCAATGGGGCATCAAAATCAAAGCGGGTTATATTCTTTTTACTGGCTGCAAAATGGGCTGCGGCCGTAATGCCGATCTTGGTTTCAATCATGCTGCCTACCATGCATTCCATCCCGCATACTTCAGCGAGCTGATTAATGATCTGCGCCTGATAAATGCCGCCTGATTTCATCAGCTTGATATTAATCAAGTCAGCACTTCGCGTTTTAATGACTTCAAATGCCTGCTTCGGGGTAAAAACACTCTCATCTGCCATTATCGGTGTATCAACCGCATCTGTAACCTGCTTAAGCCCCTCTATATCCCAAGCCTTTACCGGCTGTTCGACAAGCTCAATGTTCAAGTCCAGTGCTTCCATTTTCCGGATGGCATAAATAGCATCCTTTGGTTTCCAGCCCTGATTGGCATCCAGGCGGATTTTAATTTTCGATCCTACCCGGGTGCGGATTTCCCGTATTCTCTCTATATCTGTTAAAATATCATCCTTGCCGACCTTTACCTTAAGGACATCGAAGCCTTGCTGAACATAGGAAACCGCATCTTCCCCCATTTCCTCAGGGCCATTCACGCTAACCGTATAATCCGTTTCCACTTCATTTTTATGTCCGCCTAAAAATTGGTAAAGAGGAAGTTTGCATTGCTGTGCAAGACAATCGTATAAGGCCATATCCACAGCCGCCTTTGCACTCGAATTTCCTATTAAAGCGGACTGAATCCCCTGGAATATCGCCTCATAGTTTAGAAGACTCTTATTGATCAGCATTGGCTTCAATACATGATGAATGGATGACTCTATGCTTGATAGACTGTCTCCAGTGATTACCACAGTGGGAGGTGCTTCTCCCCACCCAGCTATCCCGTTATCGCAAGTTACTTTTATAACAAGCGTTTCAGCTGTCTCAACTGTTCTTAAAGCTGTTTTAAATGGTTTTTTCAGTGGTACTGCAGCTCTAAATGTTTCAATCGTGTTTATTTTCATCTATACCACCCTTTTACTTAACTCCGCTTTCGATTGTCAGCTTTTTACCGGCTGCATCCAATTCTGCCCTTACACCTAATGGCACAGAAATATGCGGAGAGCAATGGCCGATATGAAAGCCTTTAACTGCAGGCTTATTCACCCTTTTGATATACGTATCCAGAACTTCATCCAGTTTCAGGGAAAGTTCTCTTTCCGGAACACAATTATTAAAGTCCCCAATGATAAAGCCGGCCGCATCCGAAAGCTTCCCGGCCATATGCAGCTGGTTTAGCATGCGGTCGACCGCACGGGGCTCTTCGTTGATGTCTTCAATAAGCACAAGCTTATCTTTTGTATCAATTTCAAATGGTGTTCCGACTGTACTGGCCATAAGAGACAGATTTCCCCCCGTTAAGACACCCGCGGCACTCCCGTTCACCATCGTTTCCAATTCTGAAATTCCTTCTGGATAGTCAAGCGTCACTGGCTCAAATAACTGGTTAAAATAGTACTTGGATAGCGGATCCGCATCCTTTTTGCCAATATCAGACGCGAGCATCGGCCCATGGAAGGTGACCATTCCTGTCTCCTGGCGGATGGCAGTGTGAAGGAATGTTATATCACTGTATCCCCAGAAAATTTTCGGGTTTTCTTTTATCAGACTGTAGTCGATTTGGGACGCAATTCTCCCGGTTCCATAGCCCCCGCCTGCACAAATGATGGCTTTGACTTCCTTATCCGCAAACATGTTATGTAAATCAGCCAGACGGTCTTCATCCTTCCCGGCCAGGTAACCATATTGATCTGTCACATGCTCGCCCATCTTTACCTTTACACCAAGCTCTTCCAAAAAAGAAAGGGATCGTTTCAGGTTCTCCTGATTAGGCGGGCTAGCCGGTGCTATAATTCCAATCGCATCACCTTTTTTCAGGCGCTGAGGTTTGATTGCCATGCTGTCACATCCTTTTCGTTTTATAGCATTATATGCTCCTGCAGCAAAAGCATTATTTGGGAAAAGAAATAATTGTCGAGGATATAAGCTAAATTTCGGGAAAATGTATTATTTTTCGGGAAATAAACTAGAAAAGCGCAGAGCGCCCGCTTATCGGCGACAAGCTTAAGACAAGCGCTGGCAGAAGGCGTTTTTTGCCTTCAGAAGTGATTGGCTTAAGACCTCGAGCCGATGGCGCTCGGAGCTAGACAGTTATCAAAGTTCAAAGATCCTTATTCTTCAAAAAAATTATACTTCTGAAAAAAAGGGATGTTCACACGAACACCCCTTTTCCTGTCACTTTCACATCAAGCCGAAGAAGTATTACTTCTTATCTGCCCATTTAAGCTCCAGGTATCCAACCGGATGGCGGACGATTCCTGAAACAGCATCATTATAGAGATATACCTGGTTGTAGAAATGGATAGGGATAATCGGCATTTCTTCGAATAAGATTTTTTCCGCTTCATACATCAGTTCAAAGCGCTTTTCTTCGTCTGCTTCATTCTTCGCATCCTTGATCAGCTGATCGTACTTCTCATTGCTCCAGCCAGTGCGGTTCATGGAGTGTCCTGTCTGGAAGTTTTCAAGGAAGTTGATTGGGTCAGCATAGTCAGCAAGGAATGAGCTGCGTGATAATTGGAATTTAAGCGCTTTTTGCTCTTCAGCGAATACATTCCATTCCATGTTGGCAAGTTTTACTTCAACGCCAAGATTTTCTTTGAACATTTGCTGAAGTGCTTCTGCGATCTTTTTGTGAGAATCACTTGTGCTGTAAGTCAATGTTACTTCAGGAAGTGTTTCATAGCCTTCCTCTTCCATTCCTTTTTTTAGAAGGGACTTCGCTTCTTCTATATTCGTTTGGACAAGATCTCCTGCTGTTTCACGGAAATCCTTTCCATCAGCATCCTTAAATCCATAGGATACAAATCCGTATGCAGGCTTTTCTCCATTCTTGGTTACAAAGTCAACGATTTGCTTCTGGTCCACTGCCATTGCGAATGCTTTACGGATGTTTTCGTTCTGGAATGGCTCCATATTTACGTTAAAACGGTAGAAATAATCACCGGCCTGGTCTTCAACCTTTGCTTCACCTAATAGCTGTTCACTCAGCTCAGATGGAACAGCCGATACATCTAGCTCTCCGGTTTGATACATTTGGTATTCTGTATTGGTATCATCAATGATCGCCCAATTAATTTTATCCAGTTTCACATTTTCAGCATCCCAGTACTGATCGTTTTTCTCCATTACAAAGTGGCTGTCATGCTCCCACTCTGTCAGGTTGAAAGGACCGTTGCCCACAAAAGATTCTGCTTCAGCAAACCACTGAGGGTTTTCTGTTGCCACTTTTTCATTGATCGGGAAAAATGCAGGGTTGGTGATTACACTTAAGAAATAAGCCTGCGGACTGACTAAAGTCACTTCAAATGTTTTGTCATCAACGGCTTTAACTTTTACATCATCAGCTGATCCTTCCCCGTTGTTATAAGCTTCTCCGCCTTCAATAAAGTAGCCGAGGAAAGCGGCTGAAGAACCTGTATCAGGATTTAAAAGACGCTTCCAGGCAAATTCGAAATCACCTGCTGTTACAGGATCGCCATTTGACCATTTTGCATCTTCACGAATTTGGAATGTATAAGTCTTTCCATCTTCTGAGATATCCCATTTTTCAGCAATTGCTGCTTCTGGCTCATGATTTTGTCCCAGACGGGTCAAACCTTCCATTAAGTTGTTCAGCGCACTCCAGGAAACAGAGTCAAAGCCGATTGGAGGGTCAAACGAAGTCGGCTCCTGGCCATTGTTCAAATAAAGCACTTTTTCCGCACTTTCTTCTTCTTTCTTGCTATCATCCTTGCTGTCTGTTTCTTTGCCTGCATCTTCATTTGCCGTACAGGCTGCCATGACAAATAGCAGCACACCTGCAAGCAGCAGCGATAAAAACTTTTTCATTCCTTTTCCCCCTCTTAAAATATATTTCTTTATCTATCAGATGCCTGTCTGACAGCTGATAGAATCATAACTTTCACCGTACCGGGACCGGCACTGCGAAAGGAAAAACCTATTTCACACCTGCAAGCATTTTCTGTGCCCGCTCATCCTGAAGCCAGCAGTCTACATGGTGATCGCGGCTTAAATGAGTTTTATAGGGATAGACCCGGTCACAGACTTCCATTGCATATCCGCAGCGGGCAGCAAATGGGCACCCTGTCGGGGGAGCGAATAAATCCGGCGGCGATCCGCCGATGGGAATAAGATCGGCTCCATCCAGGTCAAGGCGCGGAACGGAATTCAGCAGACCCTTTGTATAGGGATGCTGAGGATTATAGAAGATTTCCCTTCGTTCCCCGGCTTCCACTATTTTCCCTGCGTACATGACAGCAATGCGGTCCGCTACTTGAGCGACAACTCCGAGGTCATGGGTAATGATGATAATGGATACTCCCGTCTTCTTCTGGATATCCTTAAACAAATCCAATATTTGTGCTTGTATGGTCACATCAAGTGCTGTGGTGGGTTCGTCGGCGATCAGCACTTCCGGCTCACAGACAAGGGCCATGGCAATCACAATCCGCTGCCTCATCCCGCCGCTGAATTGGTGAGGATAATGCTTCAATCTTTCAGTTGGATTTGGAATCCCAACTAAATTAAGCATTTCCAGGGCCTTTTTACGGGCATCCTGCCGGTATATGGTTTCATGCTGCATAATTCCTTCTATAATTTGCTCTCCAATGGTAATCGTAGGGTTTAAAGCCGTCATAGGATCCTGAAAGATCATCGAAATGTCTGCGCCGCGGATATCCCGCATTTCGGATTCCTTTAGCTTTGTCAGGTCCTTCCCTTTAAAGAGGACAGAGCCATCTGCTATTCTCCCTGGAGGGGATGGAATCAGCCGCATGATGCTCTGGGACGTTACACTCTTTCCGCAGCCGGATTCACCGACAATCGCCAGGGTTTCCCCCTTGAAGAGATCAAATGATACACCCCTTACAGCTTGGACTTCCCCGCCATAAGTGGTAAATGTGACATTCAGGTCTTTTACTTCAAGTACTTTCTCCATGCTGCTACCTCCTTAACTTCGGATCGAGGGCATCCTGTAATCCGTCTCCAAGCACATTAAATGAAAACATGGTCAGGGAGATGAAAAAGGCAGGGAAGAACAGGCGCCACCAGTGACCTGATAGAATCGTAGACAACCCATCATTGGCCATGGAACCCCAGCTGGCAAAAGGCGGCTGAATGCCTAATCCCAGAAAGCTCAGGAACGCCTCTGCAAAGATAGCCGACGGCACTGTAAGAGTCATCTGTACAATGATAGGGCCCATCGTGTTCGGCAGCAGGTTTTTCTTTATAATCCTCGACGTTTTTGTTCCGAAAGTCTTTGATGCCAGTACAAATTCATAGTTCTTGATCTGCAGAACCTGTCCGCGGACAATCCGGGCCATCCCGACCCAGCCCGTCACGGAAAGGGCGAATATTATGGTGAACAAACCAGGTCCCATTACGACACTGATTAAAATAACAACCAGCAAATATGGGAGTCCATACAGAATTTCCACTACCCTCATCATGGCATTATCTGTTCTGCCGCCTTTATAGCCGGCAATACCGCCGTAAATGACTCCGATTGCAAAATCAATCATGGCTGCCACGATTCCAACGAATAGGGAGATCCTTGCTCCGTACCATGTTCTTGCGAAAACATCCCGGCCTAATTCATCTGTTCCGAACCAATATTTTGAAGACGGCGGAAGATTCTGATTAGCCAATGACTGCTGGGATACATCATGCGGGGAAATCATCGGGCCAAATATGGCCATAAAGGCTAAAGCAATAAGAAAGAAGAGCCCTGCCATTGCCAATTTGTTTTTCAAAAGCCGGCGCCATGCATCCTGCCAATAAGAAAGGCTTGGCCTTACAACTGCTTCCGCTGCATCCTCGTCTTTGGCCTTTGGGACAAACCATTCATCCGGAATATCGGGTGCCAGGTTGCGGTTATCATGCTGTTTGCGCAGTTCCATTAGCTCGCCTCCTTTTTGTGAAGCTTAATTCTCGGGTCTAGAACTCCGTATGCAATGTCCACCAGGAACAGCATAATAATCAAAATGGAGCTGTAAAAAACGGTGGTTCCCATTATGACCGGATAATCACGTGTATTGATGCTTTCCACGAAATATTTTCCCATTCCGGGAATGGCAAATATTTTTTCAATTACAAAGGTTCCTGTCAAAATGCTTGCAGCAAGCGACCCCAATACGGTTACAACAGGCAGCAGGGCATTTCTCAGTGCATGTTTAAAAACAATTTTCACCGGTGACAGGCCTTTAGCCTTGGCCGTCTTGATGTAATCCTGTGTCAGAACTTCCAGCATACTTGAACGTGTCAGACGGGCGATGATTGCCATGGGTCCTGTCGCAAGCGCCAGAGTCGGCAGAATCATATGCTTTGGGCTTGACCAGGTGGCCACCGGGAGGATTGCCAGATTGACAGCAAGCTGCTGAATTAATAGTGTGGCAAGCACAAAGTTCGGCACTGATATTCCCAGCACTGCAATGGTCATCGCTAAATAATCAATAAAGCCATTGTGCCGGAGAGCTGCTATGATTCCGAGGGCAATCCCTGAGAAAACAGCCACAATCAAAGTGACGATTCCCAGTTCAAACGACACCGGGAACCCCCGTCCCAGCATTTCATTAACCGTCTGGGAGGACTTTTTAATAGATGGTCCAAAGTCAAATGTTGCAACTGATTTCAAGTACATCCCATATTGGACATACAGCGGTTCGTCCAAATGATAGAATTTCTCCATATTCCGCTGGACCGCTTCGCTGGTGTTTCTTTCTTCATTAAAAGGCGACCCGGGTATGGAGTGCATTAAGAAAAACGTCAGAGTGATAATGAACCAAAGTGTGACGACCATTGCGATGAGGCGTTTTATTATGTATCCAGTCATTCATTAACACTTCCTAACAGAATGTAGTTCTCATGGCCAGCTCAGTCATCACGAGCATAGCCTGGTATGCTTCAAGAATATCTTTAGCCTGATAGCGGACAATGGTTGTATTTTCTTCTATCTCTGCACCGGGCATCAAAGCAGCCCACTCAGCCTGGCCATAGTTGGCAAATTCAATTTTCAATACAGGATTTTCCGGCGGCACAAGCGGCTTGACAAGCTCCTTTTTGCTAAGCGCCTCTGCCGCTTTTTCTCTTAAGAGCTGGCCGGCTTTCGCGGGGGTAAGCGATTTCACAGCAGACCGTGATATCGTCTCTTTTACAACAGCTGTTGTCACATTCGGGATTAAATTCTCTGCTTCCAATGCAGCCTGGTCATCTCCGGCCACCATTAGAATCGGCACACCATGATATCCAGCAACATAAGCATTGAAGCCCATTTCTCCAATGGCATGATCATTGATGTACATATGTCTCACACCAAAAATCATGGAGTGGGACATAACACCTTTCATGGAAGCACGTGCATGATATCCAACAAACACGGCTCCGCTGAAGCTTGAATCCAGGCCCTGAACCATTGAATATGGCTTAACATCACCAGTAATCAGCTGTGTCTCAGGGTGCATTCTTTCAATCAGCAGGTTGTTCATTTTCGAGTGGCTGTCATTGACAATCACCTCACTGCAGCCTTCTTCAAAGGCAGCTGTCACCACATGGTTTGCCTCATCAGTCATAATCACCCTGCTGCGTTCATAATTGTGTTTAGAGGATCCAACATGAGTATGATCAGCCAGACCCGTAATTCCCTCCATATCAACTGATAAATAAAGCTTCATTTAGAATCCCCCAAAATATTATATTATTATAGTTTTCTATATTGTAAATTATTTTGATATTTTCTGTAAATTGAATCAGCAATTTATTTTTCATAAAAGCTAAATACAAAAAATCCAGCTATCGGAGATGTTCTCTGATAGCTGGATTTCATCTGCGGAAAACAGAAAAAGCAGCTCATTTATTCATAATTTGTGTATATTTTATATGGGCATTTTTAAAGGCAACCATTAGGGCCTTTTGCGAGGAGCCGAAGTAGCGGCTTTCGATTTCTTCCATTACCTTGTCTGCTTCCAGTATGGATTTGCCGACAAATATCGATTTAATAAATAATGAGGTTAAATTAATGGTAGATGAACATTCTGCATCTACAATTTCATCTGTTTCCCTGTCGATCACAAGACCGATAAAGAAGCCATTATATTTTTGCATAATCGGATTGTTCAGTGATGTTTTGCTGTCTCCGATGATATAGACGGTATTTTGTCTGTACATGAACTTGCCTCCTGCAGACCGGATATTATATGAGGCGTTTATGAGGTTATCATAAACATTCATTATAATGCATGGCCCGTACCAAAATTGTAATACAACAGAAGCTGTATTACAATCATTTTTCAATACTTTTCTAAATATTTTATCAATTGAATCAGTCCTTTACATGCGGATTCAATTACTTTTGTTCTGCAAGTCTCAATGCATATTGCAGCAGGTCCTCCCCGCTCATGAGCCTGTCTCCCCCACCCTGTGCAAATTGCGGATTGCCGCCGCCTTTGCCGTTAATCTTCTGTAGCAGTTCTGCTGAAAGGCTCTTCATATCAGATTCCGAATCTGCTCCCCTGGCGCAGACAAATTGGAGTTTATCTGTGGTTTCATTGACTAGGATAACATCCGCATTCTCAGATTGGGAGGCGATTAAGCGTGCCAGTTTCTGCAGTTCCTGGATGGACCGCCCCTCAAAGACTTTGCTGATGCACTTTCCCTTTCCGGCTGTGAACATTTCTTTTGCTTCATAAGCTAACAGTGCTTCCTTTGCTGCTTCCAGCTGCTTCTCCAGGTCTTTTCCATTTTCAATCAGGCGGCTGGCTGCTGAAGGCAGGTCCTGCTCTGGTGCATTTAGAAGCTGACTCAGATTCCCGGTAATTTCATGTTTGGCCTGAAGCTGCGTGAGAATCCGGGTGCCGCAGATGAACTGTACGCGGATTTTCTTTTTTTGGCGTTCCCAGTCCAATATTTTTACACCGGATACCTGGCCGGTTGAAGCTGGGTGTGTTCCGCCGCATCCGTTATAATCAAACTCCGGAATGATCACAAGGCGGATATCTTCGCTGACAGACAGCTTCTTGCGGAGCGGAAATTGGGAAGCTTCCTCTGCACTCACCCACTTGGATTCAATATGACGATTCTCAAGTATAATGACATTAGCCAGTCTTTCCGCTTCCTCTGCATGCCGGACTGGCAGTTCACTGATTTCCAAATCAATGGTTAAGGTTTCTTTGCCTAAATGAAAGCTGACTGTTTTATAGCCGTAAAGCTCTTCAAATGCAGCCGATAATATATGCTGGCCGGCATGCTGCTGCATATGGTCAAACCGTCTGTTCCAATCGATCTCTCCTGATACTCCTGAAGTGGAAGGGTCCAATTCTCCTTCTAAATAATGACGGATTTCCCCTTCCGCTTCTTCGACATCCACCACTTTTATGCCATTGAGTGTCCCCTCATCATGAGGCTGTCCTCCGCCAGTTGGATAAAAGGCCGTTTCTTTCAGAACAGCATATACCCTTTCCTTGTCGTCTGCTGCCTGGTATACAAGTTCTGTTTCAAATGTTTTGATATATGGATCTTCATAATAAAGTTTTTTCATAGAGAATCAACCTTCCTTGTGCCTATTCTATTTTTAAACTACCGATTATGCAGTTACAGGTCAAGCCAGTTATCAGTCAAGGGGAAATTATTAGTAATTTTATCCACACGGTTTATGCTTGTGATGAAAAAGGTATGTACACCAATAGATAAGCAAAAATTATTAAGGAGGATGATGAACATGGCAACAAACAAACATGTTGTAGGTGCATACGATACAGAGCAGGAAGCTATTCAAGCGGTTGAAAAGTTAAGAGCGGAAGGCTACCGTCCTGAAGATATTTCCGTAATCAGTAAAAATAAAGACGATGTGGATGCCGTTACAGAAGAAACAGGCACAAAAACGGAAGAGGGATTAGCTGCCGGTGCGGCTACTGGCGGTGTTCTCGGAGGATTAACAGGTCTTCTGGCTGGTGTAGGCGCATTGGCGATTCCCGGAATCGGACCAATTGTGGCAGCAGGACCAATTGCTGCTACATTAACAGGAGCCGCAGTTGGTGCAGGTGCGGGCGGCATTGCCGGAGCATTGATCGGAATGGGTATTCCTGAAGAGGAAGCACATCGCTATGAAGCAGATGTTAAATCAGGAAAAATCCTTGTGTTAGTCGATCCTGATGCGAAGTCTGCAGACTTTACTGATGACTATACAAATACGGACCGTTCCATTTTAGATGGAGACCGGACAACGTACACAAGCACTGATCCTTTGAACCCTGGCGAGCTTGATCGCGGAACGAACGCTTTTAAGGATAACACCAGAAACAGCAGCGGTGTTTGGACAGATGAGAATCTGGATCTAAACCGTCCGCTGAGCGGAAACCCTGAAGATCTGAGCACAAATGACCGCACGGTTTCGGCCTATAACGATGATGTCGATACCCGCAATCGAGATGCGTATGATTTTAACAATGTCAGGGAAAACCGCAATAACCCTTATAAAGGATAATGGAAAAAGAGCTATTCCCATGTGGGAGTAGCTCTTTTTTTGATATAGAGATTCACAGCAGTTATATCGTGTGAAAATTCCATATTTTTCATCTTTTTCCTCCTGATTTTCAAAGTTATACTTAATTTTAATGGATTGGAAAAATAGTAATCTAGCGGGGGGAAATGATAGTGAGAAGAGTGTTGCCGGCACAAGTTATTTCTCATAGTCAATTTGGTTATAGGAAGCTGCCATCAAGTGTCCAATGCGAGTGCCCAAAATGCAGCAAACCGAGCCATTTTACGATTAAAGCAAATTATAATCATACAAGCAAGTCCAGCATTCTTTCCCATGGAAATTGTTCTGCCTGTAAAAAAGAATCGGTATTTATCATGATTCTTAATCAAGCTGACCAATCCAGCGACGAGACGATTCTCTACATCTATGATCCTAATTCAGCAAAGGAGCTCCTGACTCAGCTGGAGAAAATAAAGGAAGTGCCGGGAGACCTCACCCGAGCCTACAGATCAGCGTTAAATGTCAGCTATTCCAGAGATACGGTGGCAACAGCTGTGATGTCCAAGCGGGTTCTTGAAAGCATATTAAAAAACTTTCTCGGTGAAGAGGTCAAGGGGCAAAACCTGTCAAAGCAGTTTGAACAGCTGCCAAAGCATGTTGATTTAGCAAAGCCTCTCCAGTCATTAAGCCAGCTGGTGCAGCCTGGCAGTCCCTTTTACGAGATGCTTGATCTTGAAAAGGATATTGATCAGGAAATGGCCTCGCTGCTAATGGAGCTTTTAGAGAGTTTAATAGAGTACTTATTTGTCCTGCCAAATAAAATAGAAATGCTTCAGCAAAAACTAAATCAAAAACTCCGCTGAACCAATAGTTAACCCCCTTATCTTTGCAGATTAAGGGGGTTCATTTTCACTTAGTTATTCAGCTGTTTCCTGATCTGATCTTCTGCCTGCTTTATTATTTCCTCTTCGCCGGCTTCTTTATTGGTAATAATATTCGTTTGATATTTTAAACCTTCATAGTCAACCGTCACTGTAATTTCTTTCATTTTTCCTGATCCTTTCCTGACGTTTTACTATATAAATACCAACAAAAGGACGATTTAAAACTTCTCTATGCCGGTTTCATTTGTTCTTCCAAAACACGAACCAGCTTTTCCTTCATTTCCTCTTCCGTTACGACCAGGCTATGGCTGGACATATTTGTTTTAAGGATAAGTTCGTAGCCCTCATTTACTTCCGAAGAATACCCATAGAATTTGTGATTTAAATCTATTTTTTTGAACTGGAAGGACTTTAGGTTTTTCCATGGAACAAACCTGCTTCCGCTTATAAAACCGTCATCATATACAGCAAATACATTCAGGAGATCTTTGGCGTTGATTAAAGGGATAAACATAAGATAGAGATATGTCCAGCTGAATTTCATATTATATTTACCGAATATAAACATAGCAATTAGAAATACCAGCATGACTGCATACATAATGAGCCCCAGCTTGTTCTTGGAGATAACAGGGCTATCCGCTGTTTTTTGGGGGAATTTCCTTACTGCTCTCAAATCATTCTTATCTAAAGGAATAAGAGGAGTTTTCTTCATTTTTGTTATGAGGATTATGTAGTGATAGCTGAAATAGATAATACATACCAGAAATAGGACCTCGAATATTAATTTCATCGCACCCGCCTCCTTAATCATCTTTACGATTCTAAATAGGAGAAAGTTTCATTACTGCAAAATTTATGATTGTGCAAACAAGCTAATTTGAATATAATCTAATTAGATATATATCTAATTGTTTACTATTTCCGACAAATTAGATGAATGTCGAATTACTTCCGCTGAGGTGCGTTAACATGACAAATTGGACTGTATGGAAACAGGAGAAAAATTATCAAAGGCTCTTTTGGGCTGGTGTCATTAATGGAATTGGAAATCGATTTACACAGGTTGCGCTGCTTGCGCTGCTATACCACGTAACAGGCTCTGGTGTCGCAATCGGACTTTTATTCGCTATCCGCATGGCACCTTTTTTCTTCATTGCTCCAATAGGAGGCATGCTCGCAGACCGTTTTTCTAAAAAAGCCATTCTGGTGACAGTGGACTTGCTGAAAGTGCCGGCGGTCCTCTGCCTTCTTTTCGTAAGGGAACCAGGGGATCTATGGATTGTTTATACAAGTGCTTTTCTGACCTCAATGGGGGAAGCCATCTATTCACCGGCCAGGATGTCTGCGATACCTGCCCTTGTAAAATCCGATCGGCTTATATATGTAAATGCGATTGAACAAGTCATGATTGGGGCAGTTCTCATTTTGGGATCAAGCACCGGCGGAATCCTCGCCTACTATCTGGGAAACCATGCTGCTTTTATGATTAACGGCCTTACCTTCCTGTTATCAGCGTATCTAATCTCCAGGATGGTTTTCCCGTCAGTTTCTGATGAAAATAAGAGGAAGCCGGGAACATCGGCAGCCATTTCACCAGGGAAACTAATTCTTGGCTCTTCCGCACTGATTGCCTTTTTTGTTATGATGCTGACCATGCCGCTCGCCAGCGGTATAGACAATATTCTTGTCAGTATCTATGGACTGGAAGTTTTTGATATGGGTGAGTTGGGTGTTGGGTTTATGTATGGCGCACTGGGGATTGGCCTTATTCTAAGCTCCTTTTTTTCTCATATGATGAAGCGCGGCCTCCTGGCACTTGCGATCATCTTCATCGCTTTAGAAGGCACCGGTCATATTTTACTAAGCCTTGCGCCAAGCTTTTACGCAGCTCTTTTCACTGTCGTGATGATCACCTTTGCGGGCGGAATCGGCAACATCTGTCTGGATACCGTTATGATGAAGTTCATCCCCCGGTCCAGGCAGGGAACTTTTTTCGGTTTAATGGAAATGATCTCAAACCTTTCCCTGGCTGTCTCCATGGGTACAGCTGGATTCCTGCTGGAGATATTTACTCCAAGGACCCTTAGCCTGATCATTGGCCTGGCCTACCTTATTTTTGCTATTATGTATGCACTTTTATTTGCAAGAGTCGATCTTGTAAAAGAAAAGAGGGAGTTTATCAGGGGGATTTAGCTGAATACAGAGAAAAGCCCTGCAGGCATTCATCTATCCTGCAGGGCTTCCTTTTAGTTTTCTTCGATTTCTCTGCGGTTTTTCTTAAACATTTTCGATAATACTTCGTACACAATCGGCACAATGATCAGGGTCAATAGTGTCGAGCTTGCCAGACCGCCGATAACGGTAATCGCAAGGCCTTTGGAGATAAGCCCTCCACCGCCGCCGGAGCCGATGGCCAGTGGAATTAATGCGCCAATTGTCGCAATAGCTGTCATCAGGATAGGGCGAAGGCGGGTTACCCCCGCTTCCAGCACGGCTTCCCTCATGACCAGGCCGTCACGTTCCATATGGATGATCCGGTCCACCAGAACGATGGCATTGGTTACGACGATACCAATTAGCATTAACAGTCCCATCATGACCGATACAGAAATGGTTTCACCGGCAATTAATAAGCCAACAAACGAACCTATCACAGCAAATGGCAGGGAGAAGAGAATCGCAAATGGCGCCACCCCTTCACGGAATGTGACAACCAGAATAAAGTACACAATCGCGATCGCAGCAAGCATCGCAGCGCCAAGCTGTGTGAATGTCTCATTCATATCCGCCTGAACACCTGCTACACCGACTGTTACACCTTTCGGCAGATCCAATTTATCAATCGCTTCATCTGCTGCAGAAGTAGCCTTTGAGATGTCATCGCCTTTTACCTTGCCTGATACGGTTGCGTAGTACTCGCCTTTACTGCGGGCAAGCGTGTTATGTGTTGTACCCTCTTCCACTGTGACCAGCTCGGAAAGAGGCATGGTTGTGCCCATGGCTGTCGGCACTTGAGTCTCCAGAATATCATCAATTGATTTCGGCTGTTCCGCCTGCTCCTGCTGGACGATGACTTCAAGCGTCTCACCATCTTTTTCAATCGTTGTCAGAACATCCTTGGTATTAGAAGGATTCAGCATCATGACAATTTGACCCGCTGTCAGGCCGTACTGCAGCAGTTCATCCTGCTGCACATTGAAGGTATATTCAACAAAGGCATCCTCTGCACTTGAAGATACATCCTCCAATTCTTTATTTTCCTTCATCACGTCTTCGACCATTTTAACAGCGTCATTCAGTTTATCTAAATCTTCACTGTAGAATGTGTAGCTGACGTCATTGGTTGAACCGGACATAGATGTGAAGCTCTGGCTCTTCCACTCACCAGATTGCCCGATATTAAACACATACTCTTCTATTTCTTCACGGACTTCAGGGAAATTATCCATTTCAGGGTCAAAGATCAGGTACATTAAAGCTCCGCCAGCACCTCCGCCCATCATGGCAGCCATCTGGTCCGCTTCTTCGGTTACAGATATTTGAACGATGTCAATATCATCACGTTTAAGCATTTTTTCTTCTACTGCTTCAACGTTCTTTAATGTTTCTTCTTTCAGTTCTCCAGCTTCAGGTGTGTACGTTAAGTACATCACTTTTTCTTCTTCACTGCCCATAAAGCTGAATCCGATCAATGGCGTCAGAGCCAGGCTTCCCGCCAGCAGGACAACGGCAATGATGGAAGTAATAATCTTATGATTAAGAGACTTCTCAAGTATGCCTTTATACCATTTTGATAGCTTTCCGGCTTCTTTATGGCTGCCTTCCGTTTTTTCACTGTATAATTTCTTTTTGAACAAGAAATGAGATAGTGCCGGAACAATCGTAATCGCTACAAGAAGTGAAGCACCAAGCGCGAAAGTCATCGTCAAAGCGAATGGCGTAAACAGCTCGCCGACCATGCCTCCGACAAAAATGAGCGGCGCGAATACCGCAACGGTAACCAATGTCGAGGAGAGGATTGGCTTAAACATCTCAATCGTAGCTTCTCGAATAAGTGCGCGCCCTGTCAGTTTTTCTTCCTTCAGATGGAGGCGGCGGTAAATATTTTCAACGACAACAATTGAGTCATCAATAACACGGCCAATGGCAACCGTAACAGCTCCCAATGTCATGATATTCAGTGTAATATCCATCCAGTGAAGCAAAAGCAGCGCCATAAAAATTGAAACTGGAATCGATACGATCGAGATGATCGTTGATTTAAAATCACGCAGGAACATCAAAATAATCAAGACTGCGATCAGCCCGCCGAACACGGCCTTTTCAATCATAGTTGAAACGGATTCTTCAATCGGCTTACCCTGGTCAAGTGAAAGATCTATGACAAGGCCCTCGACCTTTTCTTTTTCTTCCTTGATTAAATCTTTGACATTGTTGACCACTTCAACAGTGTTAGCCTGCTGTTCTTTAACGATTTGAATGGCAATGGCATCATCACCATTTGTACGGGATACAGATTGCACTCTGCCGACCGTATCAATCTCGGCAATATCTCTCAGCTTCACAAAAGGTGACTGGTTTTGTGCGGTTGGTGTTACCGGGATGAGCATGTTCTTTAATTCATCCTCGGTCATGAACTTGCCGTCCACTGCGACAGCCTGCTCACCTTCTTCAAATTCGTAAAGTCCCAATGATACAGCCATGTTGCTTGCCTGGATCATTTCCTTTACTTTGTCTTCGGTCAGCTCAAGTTCAGCCAGTTTTTTTTCGTTGTATGTGAGCTGCACTTCTTCCACATGCTGACCATTGATGGTCGCTGATGCTACACCATCAATTTTTTCAAGTTTTGGCAGTATGATATCTTCTACCGTTGAAGTTAACTCAACGATATCCTCTGATTTGCTGCTTACACTCAGCGCAGCAACCGGCATCATGTTCATGCTGATGGCCGTAATGGTCGGTTCCTGTGCTCCTTCCGGCAGCTCCACTGCATCCAGAGCCGATTGAAGAGCACGCTTGGCTTCGTCCATATCAATACCATATTCATATTCCACTTGGATATTCGACATGTTAGAATATGAATTTGAGTAAACGGATTTAACGTCTTCAAGGCCTTCAACGGCTTTTTCAATTGGGACGGACACATCTTCCATCACTTTTTCAGGAGTTGCCCCCGGATATACGTCCATTACCATTAAGTAAGGAATTGAGACATCCGGAATGGTCTCCATATTCATCCGTGTACCTGAATAAATGCCAGATACAGTGATAATAATTGTTAACAGCCAGACTGCAAGTTTATTCTGCAGGACAAAATTCACTAACCCTTTCACTTGTGCACCTACCCTAAATTGACTTATTAGACTCAATTACATATAATAATGACCAGGTGGTCATTTGTCAATCATAAAGGAGTGACATTCTTACATGAGCAAGAAGCAATTAATTATGGAAAGCGCTTTAGAACTCTTTGCCAAGCAAGGGTTTGAAGCTACCTCTGTTCAGCAGATCACCGTTCACTCCGGTATTTCCAAAGGAGCTTTCTACTTATCATTTAAATCAAAAGATGAATTGATCATGGCTTTGATCGATCAGTTTATGGAGCAGTTCATCTCAGATATTGACCGAATAGTCAAAGACCCGAATAACACAGGCGGAGAGCTTTTAAGGAAGTTTTATTACACCACTTTCCACTCCTTTCAAAAGCATTCTGACTTCGCCAAGGTCTTTATTAAGGAACAAGCGCATACGTTTAATGAAGAACTGCTATCAAAAGGGCGCCACTTTGACCAATTTATCGATGATATCACCCTATCAATGCTTGATCAGCTGTATGGTGAGGCTGTCCAGCATACAAAATATGATTTAATTTATTGCATTAAAGGCTTCATGCATGTGTACTCTCATTTATTTTTATTTTTTAATGTACCTTTGGATTTGGACATTCTGTGCCAATCACTCGCGGAAAAAACGGACCTGCTGGCAAAGCACTCGGAAATCCCGTTTATAACAGACGAGCTCTATGACACGTTCAGGAAGGCTGGACATGAAGAGATGACAGACGGGCAAATGATTGAAATCATGGCGCAGAAAATAGAGGAACTAGAAGATTCAATTGAAAAGGAATCACTCATCCTCCTAAAGAAGGATGTACAGGAGCGCAGCCTGAGTCCTGCTATCTTACAAGGGCTGATTGCAAATATCAGAAACAGCCCTCAAGGCAGATGGATTGCTTCTCTGCTTTTAAATTACTACGAACTTTAG
>NZ_BCUY01000066.1 GCF_001591465.1 Cytobacillus firmus NBRC 15306 | reverse complement strand
TTTTTTTGCTGCAGCAATCTATTATTTCCTCACTAGTTAGAAAATAATGGTTATGGTATATTAGTACTATACATAAGAGTTTCCGAGGAGGAAATAGGATGATTGAAAATAATAAAGCTGTCGTTTTCAGGGCAGGAAATGAGGAATATGCTACACCGGTTCCTTTTGTTATATCCATTGAGAAAATGGAAGGCATTACACCGATTCCTCATTTGCCCGGCTATGTAAGAGGGATTGTTAAAGTCAGGGGAGAGCTTATTCCTGTTGTGGATTTTGAAGAAATTCTCTACAGCCGGAAACTTGCTGATAGTGACTCGGCAAGAATGATCGTGCTGCAGACAGACGAGCTATCATTCGCCGTTCTTGTAAATGAAGCCAAGGAAATTCTCGATATTCCAGAAGATTGCCTGAAACAGCCAGGTTTGATTGCCTATCAAAAAACCAATTATTTCACAGGTGTGGCTAATATCGATAATAGGCTGATTGCTATAATCGATCCTTTAAAGCTGGTGGAATCCCTGGAGGGAATAAGGGAAATAAAAGAGTATATGAAAACACAGCATACAACTGCATAGCGGACGAATTATAGAACAGGGGATCAGAGAGAGATTCCCTGTTTTCGCTTTTTCAAAAAGCACCTGATTTATAGAAAAGAATAATATTTGCTAAAATAGAACTGAATTATATTTACAGGGAAGTGCCGGCATGAAACAAATGTATCCAAAAAACGGGAGAGTTATCCTTCATGTTGATATGAATAGTTTTTATGCTTCGGTGGAGATGGCTTATGATCCATCATTAAAGGGTAAGCCTTTAGCGATTGCAGGGAATCCGGAGGAGAGACGCGGTATTATTGTAACTTGCAGCTATGAGGCAAGGGAATTCGGGGTGAAAACCACCATGCCTCTATGGGAGGCTAAAAAACTCTGTCCACAGCTGATTATCATGAAGCCTAATTTTGAGAGATATCGTGCAGCTTCTATGGGAATGTTTGATATATTGCGCGAATATTCCTCCCTTGTTGAACCTGTATCCATTGATGAAGGATATGTGGACATAACAGACAGCTATGAGTTTGGGAGCCCGATAGAAATTGCCGAGACGATACAAAAGCAGGTTTTTCAGCAGCTCGATTTGCCCTGCAGCATAGGTGTTGCCCCTAATAAATTTTTAGCCAAGATGGCTTCCGACATGAAAAAGCCAATGGGGATTACAGTACTCAGAAAAAGAGATGTACCGCATATCCTATGGCCGATGGAAGTGGAAGAAATGCACGGAGTCGGCAAAAAAACCGGAGAAAAACTGAGAAACCTCAATATCACCACAATTGGGGAATTGGCAAAAGCCGATGAAATTATCCTAAAAGCATCATTGGGCATTAATGGACCGAGGCTAAAACAAAAGGCCAATGGCCAGGATTTTAGAAAAGTCGATCCCGACTCTGCATCTGAATTTAAAAGTGTGGGGAATTCGACCACACTGCCAAGAGATGTCTCAAATCAAAGAGAGCTGCTCCAGGTATTTGAAAAGCTGGCTGCACAGGTTTCTTCCAGATTGAAGAGGAAAAAGGTTATGGCAGTTTCTCTCGGAATTACTATCCGGTATAAGGACCGAAAAACCATTACAAGAAGCAGAAAACTGAAGAATCCAATTCAGCATAATGATGAAATTTACCAAATAGCAAAAGAGCTTTTTATAAAACATTGGAATGGAAATGCAGTACGGCTTCTGGGCATTACAGGAACAGACCTTGTCGAACCCGAACAGGCGGTTAAACAGCTGGATTTGTTCAGTTTTGAAAAAGATGCCAAAAAGGAGCCGCTATTTCAGACAATGGATCTTTTGCGCAAGAAGTACGGCACTAAAATAATCGACAATGCGGGTGCACTTTCGGACATGAAATTGACCAGCCCCAAAATCGGCACTGACACCAGCTTTAATAAAGACTTTTTGCATGGCAGTCCAGCAAGAAGCGATAAAAAAGAAAAAGATGATCATTCATGAGTTTTTCAGGCGGCTATAAGCAAAACTAAGACAGGAAAGTTGAATCAGAATAGGAATCTTGCTAAAGTAGAGTGGATTATTTTATTGAATTTTGTTTTGACGCATATAGGGTGGAAGGGATGTAATAGTAGATGACGAAATCAAAGTTTGGTGTTATCGGTTTAGCGGTCATGGGGAAAAATCTTGCCATGAATATTGAGAGCAGAGGGTACTCTGTATCTGTTTTTAACAGGTCACGCGAAAAAACGGATGAGATGCTTAAGGAAGTGGAAGGAAGAAACTTTAAAGGTACATACACAATTGAGGAGTTTGTGGATTCTCTGGAAAAACCCCGCAAAATCATGCTTATGGTGAAAGCAGGCGGTCCGACAGATACGACAATTGAGCAGTTAAAGCCTCTGCTGGATAAAGGGGATATTCTGATTGATGGAGGAAATACCTTCTTTGTGGATACGCAGCGCCGCAATAAGGAATTAAGCGAGCTGGGCATCCATTTTATCGGTACTGGTGTTTCCGGCGGTGAAGAGGGCGCTCTGAAGGGTCCTTCCATTATGCCTGGCGGCCAAAAAGAAGCCTATGAGCTGGTTGCCCCGATTTTTCAAGATATTGCTGCAAAGGTGAATGGCGAAGCATGCACCACATACATTGGTCCAGATGGGGCAGGACATTATGTGAAAATGGTTCATAACGGTATTGAATACGGCGATATGCAGCTGATTTCCGAATCTTATTTTCTTTTGAAAAACGTGCTTGGTTTGACTGCTGAAGAGCTTCATGAAGTATTCGCAGAATGGAATAAAGGCGAGCTTGACAGCTATCTGATTGAAATTACGGCTGATATTTTCACGAAAAAAGACGAGGAAACCGGAAAGCCGCTGGTAGATGTCATCCTTGACACAGCAGGCCAAAAGGGAACCGGCAAATGGACAAGCCAAAGTGCGCTTGACCTCGGTGTACCGCTTCCAATCATTACTGAATCCGTTTTTGCCCGATTCATTTCTGCCATGAAAGAAGAACGTGTGAATGCAAGCAAAGTTCTTCGCGGGCCCGCTGGACAGGACTTCACAGGCGATAAAAAAGCATTTATCGAGAGTGTCCGCAAAGCTCTTTACATGAGCAAAATCTGCTCATATGCACAAGGATTTGCTCAAATGAGGGCAGCTTCCGAAGAATATGGATGGGATCTGAAATACGGTGATATTGCGATGATTTTCCGCGGCGGCTGCATTATCCGTGCCCAATTCCTTCAAAAAATCAAGGAAGCATATGACCGTGAGCCAGGCTTGAAGAATCTCCTTCTTGATCCGTATTTCAAGGAAATCGTGGAAAGCTACCAGGATGCTGCCCGTGAAATTATCAGCATGGCTGTAAAGAACGGCATTCCTGTACCATGCTTTGCTGCTGCACTGTCCTATTATGACAGCTACCGCACAGAAACATTGCCTGCAAATCTTCTTCAGGCACAGCGTGACTACTTTGGCGCACATACCTATCAGCGTACAGACAAAGAAGGCATTTTTCATACAAACTGGATGGAATAATAAAATAAAAACAGCGTCCGAGCGGCGCTGTTTTTTTGTCTTTCAATAAAATAAAAACCCCTGCAGCAGCAGGGGCTTTTCAGAATTATTAGCACTGTTCAACATCAAGGTCGGTTACAGGCCACCAGAAGAAACCGTCTTTTTCAAGCAGGCGGTCTGCTTCTTTTGGACCCATTGAACCCGATTCGTAGTTAGGGAATCCTTCTTCTCTTGTGTTTTCCCAAACGTCGGAAATTTTGTCGACAAAGCTCCAGGAAAGGGCCACTTCATCCCAGTGTGTAAAGTTTGTTGCGTCACCGCGCATGCAATCATATAAAAGCCTTTCATATGCTTCAGGTGTATTCATGTCATCGATGCCTTTGTTGGCAAAGTTTAATTTTACCGGTGTGGCTTCCATGTTTTGGCCTGATTTTTGGGCATTCAAATAAAGGGTAATGCCTTCTTCAGGCTGAATATGGATCACCAGCAGGTTCGGATTTAGCGTTTGCTCAGTCTGATAATATAAGTTCATCGGAATGTCCTTGAACTGGATAACAATTTTCGTTGATTTAGCAGCCATTCTTTTACCTGTACGAATGTAGATAGGCACACCTGCCCAGCGGAAATTGTCAATCATCAGCTTGCCTGCTACATAGGTTTCGGTGTTTGATTGTTCATCCACCATCGGCTCTTGATTGTATGCTGGCACTTCCTGTCCATTTAAATGGCCTTTTCCGTACTGGCCGCGGACAAAGTAATCTCTTACCTGATCTCCTTCAATTGGACGCATGGCTCTTAAAACTTTTACTTTTTCAGATCTGATCTCATCTGTTGTCAGGCGGATTGGCGGTTCCATTGCCAATAAGGCAACCATTTGCAGCATATGGTTTTGAACCATGTCACGAAGGGCGCCGCTTTTTTCATAATAACGGCCGCGTTCTTCTACACCCAGTACTTCGCTTGATGTAACCTGGATATTTGAGATGTAGCGATTGTTCCATAAAGGTTCGAAAATGGCATTGGCAAAACGGATAACCTCAATGTTTTGCACCATCTCTTTCCCCAGGTAGTGGTCAATCCGGTAAATTTCATTTTCTGAAAAGGCTTTTCGGATTTGCTTATTAAGCTGCTTCGCTGATTCAAGATCATGCCCAAATGGTTTTTCTATGACGAGACGCTTAAACCCATCTACATCTGTCAGGCCATCGGCTTTTAAATGCTCTGCAATGGTTCCGAAAAACTCAGGTGCCATGGCAAGGTAAAAAATGCGGTTCCCTCCAAGGGAATAATGAGTATCCAATTCTTCGGCCATGCTCTTTAGTGCCAAATAGGAACTGGAATCCGTCACATCATGCGAATGATAGTAAAAGTGAGAAATAAAATCTTCAAGTTCTCCGTTATCTTTTATAGCGGACTCAACAGAGGCTTTGACACTTGCCTGAAATTCATCATTTGATAGCGGCCTTCTGGCAACCCCTACTACGGCAAAGCGATCAGACAGCCTGCCCTTTTTGTATAAGCGGTAAAGTGAGGGAAACAGTTTTCTCTTTGCCAAATCCCCTGTTGCTCCAAATATCATTATTAATCCGGCAGGTTTTTCGTTTATTTTCACGATTCTAGAACCTCTTTTCGACAAAATTTCTGTATGTAAGGCGGGACTGACTTTTGTCCGTCCTCAGCTTGAGAGGAAGCTGTTATATTGCATTGCAAAAAAACGTCTGTACAAGTATAAAATTGTATCTGTTTACAGCTATTTTCGCAAATATTAAGTTTGCCCTTTTTACCATAGTTTCTATCTAACAGCCAGGAACTATCCTTTCAAATATAACAAAAAACATTGTTAATTGAATGAATTCCAAGTCTACTATGGTATATTGTTTATATTCGTACAAGACCAGACAGGCTTAACCATAAATTGCTGGAGGGAGGTATTTTACATATGGACATTTTTTTTCTGGGAACTGGAGCAGGTATTCCGGCTAAGCTGAGGAATGTATCTTCGATGGCTTTAAAGCTCCTGGATGAAAGAGGGAGCATATGGCTTTTTGACTGTGGCGAAGCGACCCAGCATCAAATTTTACATACAAGCATTAAACCGAGAAGAATTGAGAAGATCTTTATTACACATCTTCATGGTGACCATATATATGGTTTGCCCGGCCTGCTTTCCAGCCGCTCTTTCCAGGGAGGTGATACAGAGGTGACCCTTTATGGGCCGAAAGGTTTGAAAGAATTTATTGAAGTCTCGTTATCTGTCAGCGGCACATACCTTAAGTATCCTTTAAAGGTAGCCGAAATCACTGAGGGTATTGTGCTTGATGAAGAAGATTTTCAGGTGGAAGCACGCATGCTCGAGCACGGAATATCCTCATACGGCTACCGGATTACAGAAAAGGACCGTCCGGGCACATTGCTTGCGGACAAACTTGCTGAAGCGGGAATCAAACCGGGTCCGATATATAAGAAAATAAAGAATGGCGAAAACATTGAGCTTGAGGATGGAAGTATGATCGAAGCAAAAAATTTCCTTGGGCCGGCTCAAAAGGGAAGAATTGTCACGGTGCTGGGAGATACCAGAATCTGCGATGCGGCAATAGATTTAGCAGCAGATGCTGATCTTTTAATACATGAGGCAACCTTCTCAGGGGGGGAAGAGAAGCTTGCATACGATTATTTTCATTCGACAACCCTGCAGGCTGCTCAAGTTGCGCTCGAGGCGAATGCAAGGAAACTTTGCCTGAATCATATCAGTTCACGATATGAACGCCAGGATTGGGAACAGCTTGTTAAAGAATCACAGACCATTTTCCCCAATACGGTTATTGCTGAGGACTTTAAAGAAATTCATATCCCGCTTGATAAAGGAGAGGCGAATTAATTGAAGACTTTCTATATCGTGCGCCATGCTAAGGCGGAGGGCCAGCCTTTCTCCGCAAAATTGACAGAAAGGGGAAGGGAACAGGCATTAAAATTAATTGATTTCTTTAAAGGTAAGGAAATCGATCGCATATACTCAAGCCCTTTTGTACGGGCCATTGAAACAATCCGGCCGCTTGCACAGTCGAGAAATTTGGATATTATTGAGGAAAGCCGTTTGGGTGAAAGGGTGCTGAGCTCTATTCTTTTTGATGATTGGCAGGACAAGCTTAAGCAAAGCTTTTCAGATTTTGATCTCGTTTTTGAAGGGGGAGAATCTCATTCATCAGGAATGAAACGAGCCTCATCCCTGCTGGATGAATTAATCGCGTCCAATGAGAATCACATCGTTCTGGTCAGCCATGGCAATTTATCGACGCTGCTGCTGCGCTATTTTGATGAAAATGCAGGCTTTGAGCATCTGATGAAGATGAGCAACCCGGATGTTTTCGAAATTAAAGTAAATGGTGATGATACAGTATGGAAGCGGATTTGGAATGAAAAGTAATGCTTGGAAAAATTGAATTTTTCAAATTTGGCATTGACGGTTCTCTGCATGCATACTATAATCACACTTATACTTTAAAACATTATAGTAAAAAGCTATGAAGAGACTCTATTAAGTTTTATCTCCCTGTTTATAGAGAGCCAGTGGATGGTGGGAACTGGCACAAAGATAAAATGAATTTCATCTTGGAGCTTATCTTTCCTGCATTTAGCAGAAAAGACGGTAAATCCGTTATATTTTTGAGTGGAAAGTCACATGCTTTCAAAAAGGGTGGTACCGCGTGAATCTGATTCGCGTCCCTTTTGAAGTATGTGGCTTTTTTGTTTTTAAAAAAATTTGGAGGTACAGGCATGCAGCAAAATGAGCAGTGGTCATCGAAGATTGGATTTATTTTAGCATCGGCCGGTTCAGCAATCGGACTTGGAGCTATCTGGAAGCTTCCGTATGTGACAGGAACAAGCGGAGGCGGGGCATTTATATTATTATTTCTGTTATTTTCCCTTTTAATTGGTTTTCCGCTTTTGCTGGCTGAGTTTGTGATTGGCCGCAGTACGGGGAAGGAGGCAATCTCTGCATACAAGGATATTGCTCCGGGAACTAAATGGCACTGGATAGGCTACCTTGGCGTATTCACGTGTTTTCTGCTTTTATCCTTCTATAGTGTAATAGGCGGGTGGATTCTGAAGTATATTGTATACGGGGTTACCGGGTCCATGAATGGTCCAGGCAATTATGAGGAGCTATTTGGCACAGCCGTGTCAGACTCTGTATCTGTTGTAGCTGCACAAGGAGTCTTTTTATTAATAACTGTTTTAGTGGTTGCCAAAGGCATCCAGAAGGGGATCGAGCAGGTCAGCAAAATTATGATGCCGGCTTTGTTTCTTTTATTTATTATTTTGATTGCAAGATCCCTGACACTGGATAATGCGGTGGAAGGCGTCTCATTCTTTTTAAAGCCTGATTTTTCAAATTTAACGTCCGAAACCGTTCTTTATGCGATGGGCCAATCGTTCTTCTCTCTAAGTGTCGGGGTATCGGTTATGGTAACGTACAGCTCTTATCTATCTAAAAATGAAAATCTGATGCAGCCTGCTTTTTCTGTTGTCGGAATGAACTTATTTATTTCAGTTCTGGCTGGACTGGCTATTTTCCCTGCTGTGTTCTCATTGGGCTTTGAGCCTGCTGCAGGTCCTGGCTTATTGTTCATTGTCCTGCCATCTGTTTTTGATCAGATTCTGTTTGGGCGGGTGTTCCTGCTCTTCTTCCTTGCACTGTTTTTATTTGCAACCTTAACATCCGCTTTTTCAATGCTCGAAATTGTGGTAGCTGCTCTGACAAATAAAAGGGGCAGTGGCAGAAGCCGTGCAGCCTGGCTGACAGGTCTGGCAATCTTTATCGTCGGGGTCCCATCTGCATTATCCTTCAGCAGCTTATCAGACATTTCAATTTTCGGCAAAATCATCTTTGATGCTGCTGATTTTCTTGTCAGCAACATTTTGATGCCAGTTGGAGCTTTGCTGATCTCCATATTTGTGTCATACAAAATGAAGAAAGACTTGCTGAGAAATGAATTGATTCAAGGTTCAAAGTCGCTGAGTGGAATCTTTTCCGCGTGGTATTTCCTACTGCGCTATGTGGTTCCTCTGGTTATTATCATTGTATTCCTTGATTCGCTGCAGATTATATAATAAAAAGAGGGATGGCAGCTCACAGGTGCCATCCCTCTTCGTTATGTTAAACCCATCCCCGTTCATATTGCTTAGGAGGTTCGATTGATGCGCCAAGTTCTTTTGCTGCTGTCCGCGGCCAATAGGGGTCTCTCAACAATTCCCTCGCAATAAAGATTAAATCTGCCCGTCCGTTTTGCAGGATTTCTTCTGCCTGCAGGCCGGATGTAATTAACCCGACTGCACCAGTCTGAATATTGGCACCTGCCTTAATGGTTTCAGAGAATTTGACCTGGTAGCCCGGGTAGCTATTTATTCTAGCCGGCACTACTGCTCCGGAACTTACGTCAATAAGATCCATTCCCTGCTCCTTCATCCATTTGCCCATTTCTGCATAATCCTCTGCGGTCAACCCTTCATCATGATAATCATGGGCTGATACTCTGACAAATAAAGGTCCATCCCAAACGGCTTTAACGGCTTCAATGACTTCACGGAGGAAGCGGTACCGGTTTTCGGCTGATCCCCCATACTCATCATTCCGTTTATTGCTTAGTGGTGAAAGAAACTCATTGATCAGATAGCCGTGTGCTGCATGAATTTCAATTACTTCAAAACCGGCTTTTTTCGCTCTTTCAGCGCCTTTTTTGAATGCCTGGACAGTTTCTGATACTTCTTCTTTTGTCATTTCTTTTGGTGTTTTCATTTTTTCATTAAAAGCAACAGCGGATGGGGCGAGAATTTCTCCTTCAACAGTTGCTTTTCTGCCGGCATGCGCAAGCTGTATTCCAGGTGAAGCACCGTGTTCTTTCATTAGCCCGGTTAATTCCTTCAGGCCTGCGATGTGATCATCACTCCATATTCCCAGGTCCTGAGGAGAAATCCGGCCCTGCGGGGTCACGGCAGTTGCCTCCAGGATGATTAATCCCACCTGCCCGACAGCCCGGCTCGTATAATGAGTCCGGTGCCAGTTTTCAACCATTCCGTCTTCATTATGGCTTGAGTACATGCACATCGGTGCCATAACAATTCTGTTTTTAAAGGTGACTCCTTTAATCGTAAAGGGTGAAAAAAGCTTTGTTTCCATAATTTCTGCCTCCTTATTTCGTAATCCTAAATATTAAGTATATCAGGCAGTTCGATAAATGAAAAAGAACATGCAATCAGGAAGGTGTGTGCTTTCAGCGTCTATTCCTCAGTTCGCTTAACTTATATAATGTACCTCTCCAGACTATGCCGCCCCGTACAAAGGTTAGAATGCTGGCGCGGATTATGGAATAAATAAACAGGAGAGCTGTAATAGGAAATACAGTAAACAGAAGCGGAGAAAATTTGGACATTCTTTTTGTGATGATTGTATAAACACCTGCTAATAAAATAATATTTGCAAAGCTTAAACTGAAAATAATTTTGTCAGTTGAAAAAATGGAGAAAAAGGGAAGCACCTGTGAACTGAATGTGCCGGCAATTGCAAATAGCACCATGCCAATACGGTAATGCAGGCCTGCAAAAGTATTTTTCTCCAATCCTTTGAAGGCTTCTATTAAGCTTTCATACCATTCAACTTCAATCAGGTCCATCGCCGTTGCAAATTTCTGCCTGAATCCATTTTGTTTGATTTTCATTCCAAGCATTAAATCATCATCAGGCCGCATTTTTATTGCCCTATGTGTTCCGATTGCTTCATAGGAACGTCTGGACACCATGTTAAATGCCCCAATGCCAATTCTGCTCTTAGAACGTGGATTATTCGCCAGCCCTTGCCGCTGTTATAACAGAAAGAAGGGGGCCTTCAGTCATCGTATTGCTATCTTCAAGGCGGTCCAGGCTTTTTAGTCCCATAGAGGCATCAATTAGTACTGCAATCCATACAAGGAGGCTTGCGCTTAATAGAATAATGAGCATTTGCAGGTTTCTCATCCTTTTTTCAATAAGACGACGTTTTTAGGGGGGATGCTGTCAGCTAAATTTTCACTGTGCTGCTGAAGCTTTGGCCAAGCCGCCTGGATTGGGCTGTCGCTTCCTTGATGCATTCAATGAAAACTTCCTGCACTCCGTTCGCTTCAAGCACTTTTACACCTGCTTCGGTGGTGCCGCCGGGACTTGTTACTTCCTTCCTAAGCTGCTGAGGATCCTTGGCTGATCTGGCCAGCATTTCGGCTGCCCCGATGAGTGTCTGGATGATGAATTCTTTCGCCATACCCTTTTCGAGCCCGATTTCTTCCGCGCTTTTTTCCATAGCTTCCGCAAGATAGTAAATATACGCCGGTCCGCTGCCTGACAGCCCTGTTACAGCATCCAGCTGTTTTTCCTCAACAAATGCTGATTTTCCCACTGTATCAAAAATCCCTCTTACTGCTTCAAGCTGTTCTTTGGTCACTCTTTTATTAGCCGATAAGGCACTTGCTGATTTTCCGACTGCTGCTGATGTATTCGGCATGGCTCTCACGACTGGCAGCTTTTTTTCTGCCAAAAGTTCAATGCTTTCGATCGAAACGCCGGCGAGAACGGAAATGATCAGCATGTCTTCCTGTAAATAAGGTTTTATGAGATTGATGGCCTCCTGAGCATCTTTTGGCTTCATCGCTAAAATAACAGCGTCCGCCCCGCTTAACAGTTCACTAAGATTATAAGTGGCCTGAACGCCATAGGCTTTTTGCAAGGATTGCAGCTTTTCCCTGCTGCACCGGTTTGTTACCCAAATATTGCTGCCGGTAATGAGCCGGCTTTCGACGATTCCTGATATTAACGCTTCTGCCATTGATCCTGCTCCTACAATAGCTAATTTTTTCATTTGCTGTTATACCTCCTTATTGTTGCTCCATTTGCCGGCTGTTAAAAATAAAAAAGCCTTTCCATCCAGTAAAGGACGAAAAGACTTTGCTTCCGCGGTACCACCTTCATTGCCTTTTCTTTCTTCGTGCAGCATGCCTGCCGCAGCCGATGTATTTTTGAAAAGGCATCTCGATCCCGATAACGCCGGGGTGCGTTTAGGTTTTCCTAACAGCTCATAAGGCAGGTTCAATGGTCAAGTGGACGGTGAAGCCTTTCAGCCGCTCGAGCTTCACTCTCTTTCGCCGTTTCCCATTTACTAATCTTATTCATCGCCATGTTTCAGCTGTAAAGAAGTACAGCTTTGATTGTGAAAATCAAATTTTAATTGTGATTATGCAAGAAGACACACTTATTTGTCAAGCAGTATTTTTCTAAAGATTATTAATATTGCATAAAAGTTATGTGAAAATAATGACAATTACTAAAAAGAACGGTACACTTATTTTTATATATGTAAATTTCTATATTATGTTATTGAATTCCGTTAATATGTGCACATGGCAAATGCTGATATTTAAGGGGATAACAGAGCAGTTTACTTAAAGGAAGCAAGTCTGCGGAAGTATATAGAAAAACAGCTTTATTTTATTTAAATATAGTGATTTTGGGGGGACTGTAAAATGGCAAAATGGAAGGATGGAATTGCAAAGCTTGTTATCCCGACACCATTTCCTGTCGGCGACGTTAATGTATATGCAGTAAAAGGGGAAAAGCTGACTCTTGTCGATGCCGGCCCTAAAACGGATGAAGCATGGGAAGCTTTAAAATTCCAGCTTAAAGAGCTGAATTTAACTCCCGGTGATTTTGAACAGGTTGTTCTCACACATCATCATCCCGATCATGCCGGGCTGCTTGACTTTTTCCCGGACAATCTTGATGTTTTCGGGCACCCGGTTAACCAAAGGTGGCTGTTCCGTACTGACGAATTTCTAAAATTTCATGATGAATTTTACATAAAACTGTTTAACGAATTTGGAATCCCTGAAAGGTATACTTCCTTTATAAACAAAATGAAAAAGACTTTGCGCTATTCCTGCAATCGTACCCTGACAGGCGGGCTGAAGGAAGGAAGCCAGCCTGAAGGGCTTAACGATTGGACGGTAATGGAGACCCCCGGGCATGCACAGAGCCATATAGGTTTGTTCAGGGAGAAAGATGGTGTATTCCTTGGAGGAGACCATTTGCTTGCACACATTTCACCTAATCCTATCCTGGAGCCGCCGCTTCCCGGCAATGCGGAAAGGCCGAAGCCGCAGCTTCAGTATAACGAGTCTCTGAAAAAGCTGCGGCAGCTGCCGATATCCCTTTTTTACTCCGGACATGGAGAGGATATTACAAATGTGAATGAGTTAATAAACGAAAGGCTTGGCCGCCAGCATGAGCGGGCGATGAAAGTAAAGGAATGGCTCGAGTCCGAATCGCACACTGTTTTTGAGGTGTGCCGCCGCCTTTTTCCGAAAGTTTATGAGAAGGAGCTTTCCCTGACCATTTCCGAAACGGTCGCACAGCTTGACTATTTGCATTCAATAGGGGAGATTTATATAAATAAAGAGGAGGAAGCATTCTTGTATTCCGCATCAAAAGAGGTGGTTTGATTGTCAGACAGATTAAAAAATAAAAATGTGATTATCACAGGTGCATCAGGCGGGATCGGGGCGCAAATGGCCGTCCTTTGTGCCGAGAGAGGAGCAAATCTTGTCCTTCTTGCCCGCAGCCTTGACAAATTGCAGGAGCTGCAGGCAGACTTGCGGAAGCATTTTTCAGTCGATGTTCATGTGCATAAGCTTGATGTTTCGGACACTGACGAAGTTTCGGCTGTTTTTTCAGAGATCATTGCCCGGTTTGATTACATAGACGTTCTTGTGAATAACGCCGGTTTCGGTGTTTTCCGGGAGGCGCATGAAGCAAAAGTTGAAGAAATAAAGGGAATGTTTGATGTAAACGTTGTTGGATTAATGGCCTGCACGAGCATGGTGCTGCCAGTGATGAGGAAACAGAGGAGCGGCCATATTATTAATATCGCTTCACAGGCCGGCAAAATGGCCACACCGAAATCCAGTGTCTATTCCGCAACCAAGCATGCGGTTCTTGGCTATACAAACAGCCTTCGGATGGAGCTTGCTGACAGCAATGTGTTTGTGACTGCAGTTAACCCTGGACCAATTGAAACAAACTTTTTTACTATTGCAGATGAGAAGGGCACATACGTGAAAAACGTCAGCAAATTTATGCTTAAGCCCGAATACGTGGCCCGCAAAGTAGTCAATGCCATGCTCCGGCCTGTCAGGGAAATCAACCTTCCGAGGTGGATGAATGCGGGAAGCATCATCTATGCCCTTTTTCCGGGACTGTTCGAAAAAATTGGAAAACGCGCATTCAATCAAAAATAAGAAGCTGCAGCCAAATGCCTGCAGCTTCTTTAGTTTTTGTCTGAAAGGCGTCTAGCCTGGGGAGAAAGAACCACTTTTAAGAAAAACCGCGTAAAATTTCCATTGAAACCGAACGCATATTCGCTTAATATAATGGGTATACATATACAGAACGGATGTTCTTGTAATATATAATTTTTTCTATTGGGTTCAGGGGGGCTATGCAGCATGGAAGCTGGCAGCGCCTTACGCTTTTTTTTGAAGGAGGATGTCGAAGTCATGGTTGATTACAGCTCAATGCCGAACAATCAAATTTTGTGTGTTGATATGAAGAGCTTTTATGCAAGCTGTTCTGCTGTCATGCTCGGTTTGGATCCTCTTGACTGCTATCTTGTAATTGCAGGGAATGTGGAACGGAAGGGGAGCGTTGTTCTGGCGGCCTCTCCGCGAATGAAAAAAGAGTTTGGAATAAAGACAGGGTCCCGTCTTTTTGAGGTCCCAAATGATCCGCGCATTAGAATTGAAGAGCCGAAAATGGCGACTTATTTAAGAATCTCCACTGAAATCACCAGGGTGTTTAACCGTTATGTCCCCAAGGAAGCCATCCATACGTACAGTGTCGATGAAAGCTTTATAAAAGTAGACGGCGCAGTGCACCTCTGGGGTGATGCCCAGACGATTGCCTGGAAAATAAAAGATGATATTGAACGGGAATTTCAGCTCCCCTGCGCTATAGGAATAGGCCCTAATTTGCTGATGTCAAAGCTCTGCCTGGACCTTGAGGCAAAAAAAAGGGGAGTTTCACAATGGACGTATGGAGATGTAAAAACAAAGCTGTGGAATGTCTCCCCTTTACGGGAAATGTGGGGCATCGGCCGCCGTGTTGAAAAGACATTGAATGGAATGGGAATTTTTACAGTCGGCCAGCTTGCCCGCTATGATCTGGCTAAGCTGGAGAAGAAGTTTGGGATCATGGGCAATCAGCTCTATCACCATGCATGGGGTATTGATTTGTCGGAAATAGGCGCGCCGATCATGGCAGGGCAGATCAGTTTCGGAAAAAGCCAGATTTTACTGAGGGATTACAAAGAGGAAAAGGAAATTAAGCATGTGGTCCTTGAGATGTGTGAAGAAGTGGCAAGAAGGGCCCGCAGCCACCGCAAAGCCGGCAGAACCATCAGCTTCGGCCTTGGCTACAGCCAGGATGAATTCGGAGGGGGCTTTTACCGCTCCAGGACAGTTGACCAGCCAACCAATATTACGATGGACCTTTATCGGGTCTGCCTCGAGCTTTTTGACGAGAATTATGAGGGGAAAACAGTGCGGCAGATTTCCATTTCCCTCGGCAACATTACGGATGACTGCGAAATGCAGCTGAGTCTGTTCGACTTGGATGGCTGGAAAAAAAGGGAGCTCGGCTATACTGTCGACCGGATCCGCTCCAAGTTCGGAGGAGGAGCTCTGCTGAGAGCCGTCTCTTATACAGGCGCAGGAACCGCCAAACACCGTGCGACATTGGTCGGCGGCCATAAAATGTAAAAGGAGGGGTCAGCATATGATTCGCGATCGGGGCAGAATTAAATGGACTTCCATGATGCTGCCGGAACATGTAAAGCTCTTAAGAGACTGGGCAAAGGAAGACACATACGAGCAAAAGCGGGAATTGGATGAGCAGAAGCTTGAATATATGAATGAAATTCTTTCGGAAGCAATGGAATTCCAAAAAAGCGTTACACTTACACATTACAGAGGCAGAAATTATGAACTGGTCATCGGGAGCATCCATTATTGGGATGACCTTGGCCAAAAACTTCATATTGTTGATCGGTTTGGGGAGATTCACCGTATTTCCATTAGCGCTGTAGCAGATGCCCGGTTTACGGAAGAATAGGGCTGTCTGGACTGTACTGGATGAATTTAAGAGGGGTAGTTTTAAGGCAGGGGAAGCACCTTAACAGCAGGGAGGTGTATGAAGATGCCAAGAGGAAAAGAACTGGAACAGCTGCCAATGGCCAATATCGCACCGGGGGCCGGAGAAGACAGAACGGACAGAGACCGGGAACGGATTCAGGGGATTGTGCAGGATGAAGGAGCAAAACCAGCGAGAATAAAAAAAGAAAGAAAACGGGGATGACTGTCCCCGTTTTCCATTCTTATTGCTTGTCATTGAGCGTTTTCTTCGCGCGGACACAGGATTCAAAGGTTCCCTTATGAGTGCCATCGCAAAATGGGAGTTTCGCGGATCTCCCGCAGCGGCAAAGGGAGAACGTTTGTTTTGTTTCAAACGTATTTCCATCCATATCAATTAACTCCACCGGGCCTGTTACACGCAGCGGGCCATTATCCATCACTTTAATTTGTACCTTTGACATAACGAATCATCCTTTCATAAATGGAGGCAAAAGTAATAAGCAGCTGTCTCTTTCAGAAGCATGTTATACCTATCTGTGTTAAAATCAGCATATGCAAAGGGGAGGTAGTTTTACAACATGGAGATAACATTAACTGAAACAGCGGCAGAAAAATTATCGGGACGGATTGCCGGCAAAGATGGATTTATAAAGCTTAAGTATGATATAGATGGCTGCGGATGTGTTGTAAGCGGAGTGGCTGCACTCTGGCTTGTTGATGAGCTTGATGAAGATGACCGGGAAATCAAAACAAACACCGGCAGCATATATGTGGAAAAATCAAAGGAAGTATTTTTGGATGAAAATTTAACGATAGACTTTTCTGAGAAGGCAAACTGCTTTCAGTTAAAAAGCCCGAATCAGTATCTAAATCCGAGAATGAGCTTTATTGATAAAACAAAATAAATGATCTCTGCAGACGACCGCTTGAAGGAAGGCGGTCTTTTTTATACATAGGTAAAAATACCCTTCCAAAATTCTGGAAAATAAGGTTTTAATATACTAGTAAAGGGTTACAGGCTAAATAGATTAAGAAAGATGTTTGTCTTTATTGGTGAAGAGATTGCTGATGGGGGAGATACGAATGAGGCAGAACTATCTGTTATATTTGCTGGTGGCAGCTTCCATGATATTGTCAGGGTGCAGCACAGCAACGATGGGCCAGGCAATTGATGATGGAATACCATTCAATGTAAAAGAAATCTTACATAAAGAAAAAGTTAAAGATGGAGTCATTATTCTTTATTTAACGCAGCAGAATGATGGGCAAAATGAGGTAGAGGCCATGGCAGCTGCCTATTTAAAGGGCAATGACAAAAAAGGCTGGAAAAATGAAGGCCATAACCACTGGGAGCATTATGAGAATGAACATGTGACCGTTTATTCAGATACTTTCTATGATTACGATAAGGAAGGTAATCTGGAAAACAGATTACCGATAATTTTTGGTGAAATTCAGAGCGGGGATATTAAAAAAGTAGAAGTGGCCGGCAAGGAAGAAAAATTTGAAGAAGCGGCTATAATTAATAAAGAAAACAAACGATATTTTTTTAAAATGGGAGATTTTCATACTGCCAGAGGGCTGTCGGCAGACGGCAAGGAAATCATAAAGGAAAAAAACTGATAACTTAAAGAACACAGATATAAAAAACAGCTGACTTGAAGCCAGCTGTTTTTTATTATGATAAAGCTTCTTTGCTGCTGATATACTGCTCCAAAAACTCGTCAATGACTTTTTCATAATCCTCTCTGTTTTCGTTGAAGGATTGGGCATGGATCCCATTGGCAGCAAGGTAAAGTTTTTTAGGGCCTTTTTTCTTTTCATACAAAGCTTCAGACATGGTCGGCAAAATAAAATCATCCTTTTCGCTGTGAATAAACAGGATGGGCTTCTTTATATTTTCTATAACAGAAATAGGCGAAACGTCCGCAATGGAATATTTCTCCCGCATCCGCAGGAATAGATCAGCAACAGGCAAAAAGAGTTTCGCGGGCAGCTTCATTTCGGTTTTTAAACGGTAAGCCAGCTGCTCCTTAAAATCAGAAAAAGGGCAATCGGCAATGTAAAAGTCGGCACCGTCTTCAAGCATTCCCGCATAAAGAAGCATGGTGGCAGCTCCCATGCTTTCACCATGAATGCCGATCTGGATATCAGGCCCTTTTTCCGCTTTAAGCCAATCAACAATTGCTTTTAGATCAAACTTTTCATAATGCCCGTAACTTGTCGTCTTTCCCCCGGATTCTCCGTGGCGGCGATGATCATAGATTACAGCGTTAAATCCCCGTTCCAGAAAGAGATTCATATATTTAATCGAGTTCATTTTATTTTCCGTAACCCCGTGAGAAATAATGATATATCGGCTGTTTTTATGGGGTTCAGCAGCCACGGCTTTTAAGTTATAGCCAAATGGGGAAGGAATAAGCACCTCTCTTTTCGGGAGGCTTTCATACTTGATCAGATCAAGTCTGCCGGACTCCTTCTCCCTTTCTAAAATAAAGTCATCTTCCTTCTTTTTCATAAACATAAGCCTATTTGTAAAATAGACGCCGAGTGATGAAAGAAAGAGAACGATGGAAAATAAATAACGCAAAAACCTTCTCAAACCCATCCCTCCATCTTTTTTCTTTATTTTACCATTCTGGATAAAATTAAAACAGAGATGTGAGCCGGGACATGGTGAAATTTCATGAAGGACTCCCGGCACAAAAAAAGCCGCTTTGCGGCGGCTTATTGCTGTGCGTTTTGTCTTTTAGTCGGATGAATCGCTTTTTCTAATTCCTCGGCAGCAATCGTCTGGCTGACTGTATCGGAATTCGGCTTCCCCTTCTGGCTGGATCCTTTATCGCGTTTTTGGCTCATAGGATTAACCCCCTTTTAATGGCTATCAGCTGACCCTGAATTCTTCAGCTGCTTTCATCTAATAAGGTGCGATAAAAAAGGGGGCATTATTCATCTAAAACTGTTATGCTATTGAACAGTTTGAGCATTCAGCCTGAAATAGGTGCTTTCAATCGGCCTGGAAAGATGAGGCTGAACAATTTTTACCGCTTTCATTAATTGATCAAGGTTAACATTGGTTTCAATTCCCATACGCTCAAGCATATAAACAACATCTTCAGTTGCCGCATTGCCTGCAGCGCCCGGGGCAAATGGGCATCCGCCAAGTCCTCCGGCGGAAGTATCAAATCGGTCGACACCTGCCTGTAAGGCTGCAAAAATATTAGTAAGGGCCATTTTTCTTGTGTCATGGAAATGTGCAGTCAGCAGAGTATTTGGAAACTCTTCTTTTAAACGGGAAAAGAGCCCGTATGATTCATGGGGAGCAGCCATCCCGATCGTATCTGCCACGCTTAATTCATCAGCCCCTGCCTCTGTAAATTGGCGGCATAACCCAACTGTATCTTCAGGATTGATGGCTCCTTCATACGGACAATAAAATGCCGTAGAGATGCAGGCACGGACAAAATAACCTTTTTCCTTCAGTTCTCCGATAATCGGTTTTAGTTCATCCATGCTTTCCTGAGTGGTTTTATTGATGTTTTTCTTGTTAAATGTATTGCTTACACCAACGAAAACGGCAACAGCCCGGCAATCAGTCATATATACTCTGTCAATGCCTTTGCGGTTCGGGGCAAGCACGATATCCCTTGAATTTGCATCAAGACAATCTGCCGTAATTTCAGCTGCATCCCCCATCTGCGGAACCCATTTAGGAGACACAAAAGAAGTAAGCTCCAATTCTGTTAATCCTGCATTTTTTAAACTTTTAATAAAGTCTTTCTTAACTTCGGTCGGTACAAACGACTTTTCGTTTTGCAGTCCATCCCGCGGGCCCACTTCAATAATTGTTACTTTATCCGGAAATGCAAGCGTCATGTTTTCCTCTCCCGTTTCATAATTTAAATTTTAGTAAGCGTTTTCCCAATAACCTTAAATTTATTGTATTAGGAAAGTATTTTCGATTGCAAGAATAATAGAAATTTTGACAAAATAAAAGGAATTTTGATATCCCAGAACGAATATAAGCTAAAGAGATGTTTTGAAAGGATGAGAGAGATGGCACAAACAGAAGTCGTAATAGTCAGCGCTGTCCGGACAGCAATCGGCAGTTTCAATGGAAGTCTTAAAGATGTATCAGCACCAGAGCTTGGGGCGATTGCGATAAAAGGCGCTCTTGAAAAAGCAGGTGTAACACCGGATCAAATAGATGAAGTAATCCTGGGAAATGTCCTGCAGGCAGGCCTGGGCCAAAACACAGCAAGGCAGGCAGCTCTTAAAGCGGGCCTTCCTGAAAGCGTTTCCGCAATGGCGATTAATAAAGTTTGCGGTTCAGGGCTGAAGGCGGTCCATTTAGCAGCACAGGCCATTTTGGCCGGCGATGCCGAAGCAGTGATCGCAGGCGGCATGGAAAATATGAGCCAGGCGCCTTACATACTGAAAAATGCAAGAAATGGCTTTAAAATGGGAGACCAAAAACTTATAGATTCGATGATTTCAGACGGTCTCTGGTGTGCTTTTAATGATTACCATATGGGAGTTACGGCTGAAAATCTTTGCTCGAAATATGAGCTGAGCAGGGAAGAACAGGACAAATTTGCCGCAGACAGCCAGGAAAAGGCGGCAAAGGCAATTGAAGAAGGAAAATTCAAAGATGAAATCGTTCCGGTTGAAATTCCTCAGCGAAAAGGGGATCCGATAGTTTTTGATACAGACGAGTATCCGAAAAAAGGGACAACTGCTGATAAGCTCGCAGGCCTGCGTCCGGCGTTTAAGAAAGATGGCAGCGTAACAGCCGGAAATGCGTCCGGGATTAATGATGGGGCAGCTGTATTGCTGGTTATGAGCAGAAAGAAAGCAGATGAACTGGGGCTTAAACCATTAGTGACGATTAAAGGAAATGCAAGTGCAGGTGTGGATCCAAGCATCATGGGCATTGGTCCTGTTGCCGCTGTGAAAAAAGCGCTTGAAAAGGCATCTGTTTCCATGGAAGAATTGGAGCTGATTGAAGCAAACGAGGCATTTGCAGCCCAGTCGCTTGCAGTTGACAGGGAGCTTCGTTTTAACAAGGAGATCCTTAATGTTAATGGCGGGGCCATTGCACTCGGACATCCGATCGGTGCAAGCGGAGCACGAATCCTCGTAACTCTTATTCATGAGATGCAAAAAAGACAGGCAAAGAAAGGCCTTGCAACTCTTTGCATTGGCGGAGGCCAAGGGGTAGCTACAGTAGTGGAGCTTGCATAGCCGTTTTTGATAATAGTCAGTAAAAATAAGTATTTTTTAATGAAAGGAGAGATTGAAGTGAAGAAAATTTGTACTTCCTTCAGTGAAGCGGTTCAGGAAATTCACGATGGTGCTGTCCTTATGGTTGGCGGTTTCGGTCTGTGCGGAATTCCGGAAAACCTTATTCTGGCTTTAGTTGAAAAAGGGGTTAAGGATCTGACAGTCATTTCGAATAACTGCGGTGTTGACGATTGGGGACTTGGACTGCTTTTAAAAAATAAACAGATTAAGAAAATGGTTGGTTCGTATGTTGGGGAAAACAAAGAGTTTGAAAGACAGGTTCTCTCAGGGGAAATTGAAGTAGAGCTGCTTCCTCAAGGAACACTGGCAGAGAAAATACGTGCGGGCGGCGCAGGCATTCCTGCTTTTTACACACCAGCTGGAGTAGGGACCCCAATTGCAGAGGGGAAAGAGACGAAGATGTTTGACGGCAAGGAATATCTCCTTGAAGATGCTCTGAAAGCAGACTTCAGTCTCGTGAGGGCATGGAAGGGCGATAAGATGGGCAATCTTGTTTATCACAAAACGGCCCGAAACTTCAATCCGATGATTGCAGCAGCCGGCAAAGTGACAATTGCAGAAGTGGAGACGCTTTATGAGATTGGTGAACTGGATCCGAATTATATTCATACCCCGAGCATCTATGTTCAATCACTGATTGAAGGGAAACAGGAGAAGCGCATTGAAAGACTGACGGTGAAGAAATAAATACCAGTGGCGGAAGGAGATGGTGTCATGAGTAACGATAAAGCGGCAGTACGCGAAAAAATTGCCAGACGGGCTGAAAAGGAAATTGAAAATGGCTTTTACGTGAATTTGGGAATCGGTATGCCAACATTGGTTGCCAATTATATTTCTGATAATAAGGAAGTGGTCCTGCAATCTGAAAATGGATTACTGGGCATCGGCCCGTATCCTGCAGAAAGTGAAGTTGATCCGGATCTGATTAACGCAGGAAAAGAAACAGTTACAGCCATCCCGGGATCATCTTATTTTGATAGCGCTGAATCTTTTGCAATGATCAGGGGCGGCCATGTGAATATTGCCATTCTCGGCGGTATGGAAGTCTCTGAAAAAGGAGATCTTGCCAACTGGATGATTCCCGGAAAAATGATCAAGGGAATGGGCGGTGCAATGGATCTGGTTCATGGCGCCAATAAAATCATTGTCATTATGGATCACACTAATAAAAATGGCGATTCAAAAATTCTTAAAGAATGCAGCCTGCCTTTAACAGGTAAAAATGTCGTTGACCGCATTATAACTGAGCGGGCAGTCATCGATGTCACCGAGTCCGGTTTGAAGCTTGTTGAAGTAGCTAAAGGCTTCACAATTGAGGATATTATCAATTCGACAGAACCCCAATTGCAGGTTGATGAAAACGTTGTAACAGAAGCATACTAATACATCTGAAAAGTACAGCTGCATGCTGTGCTTTTCATTA
>NZ_BCUY01000065.1 GCF_001591465.1 Cytobacillus firmus NBRC 15306 | reverse complement strand
CCTCTGAGTCTTGAAGGCGGGTCTTACTGCCCGTTAGACTGCGATAAGTGTCTAATTTCATTACAATTTGTCGATAAAAAAACAAGCTATTTTACTGGACTTTTTTTATTAAAGCGTTTATTTTACTATAAAAAGGCAATATTCTATGTATAAGTTTCAATAAATTGGAATGGGATGGTGTTACGATGGCAGACAAGAAAAATGTTAAATCTCCCGGCAAAGATCTAAATATTGGTGCGAATGTCTCATTAAACGGCCTGGTAACAGCTGTTTTTGATAATATGGTCCATGTCCAGATTGGCGCTAAGATAGTAACAGTTCATGTTAAAGACCTGTATTCCGGATTAAATAATCCTTTATTTAATAAACAGCAGGCTTAGTATCCACCATCTCTAAACATACTTCAGGAGGGGCAGCTCAAAGGCTTGCCCCTTCTGTTTTTTAGACCGGCTGTACCTGCTTATACCTCCCTGCCGTATGTGCATAATCTCCGAGCACTTGATAAGCCTTCAAATCGGATTTATCTAATAATGACACAGCTTCTGTAGGTGCCTTAACGATTATGGCCTGTTCTGACACTTTGCTGACGAATTCAACTCCCTCAGGCAGCACTGTTTGATCGGCATCACCCAATATTACCCAGAACGGCTGCTCAGGGACCGTCTCTTTCGATATAGCTTCCTCAAATGCTGAAGGAAAATCGGCTTTTCCCACATGAATTAAATCTTCAATAATCGCACTCGCTGTCGGGAACATTCCTGCTCCGGGACCCTGCAGGCTGATATTCCCGACAATATCCGCATCAATTGAAACGGCATTCTGCACGCCTTCTACTCTGTATAGAGGATGAGATTCTCCTGTCAGGACCGGCTTTACTGTACAGCGGACAAAATCTTTTTCCTTCTGAATCGATGCTGCATGCTTGAATTTCAGGCCCAGCGAATCAGCCAGACGGATTTGCTCAATCGTAATATCAGTAATGCCTTCTCTAACAGAGTATTCCTGTGCCGGCGCTTTCCCGAATACAAGCTCGCTCAGAACAACTGCTTTGTAAAAGGCGTCATATCCTTCGATATCGTTTTTAGGATCGGCTTCTGCATAGCCTTTATCCTGAGCGATTTTCAATGCTTCTTCAAATGATAAGTTCTCCTCGCGCATGCTTGTCAAAATGAAATTGGATGTGCCATTTAAAATTCCTTCAATCCGTTCGATCCTGTTGGCATTCAGCAGCTGCCTGATGGTCTGAATGATGGGGATTCCGCCGCCGACTGTTGCTTCAAATCCCAGTGATACATTCTTTTCTTTTGCCAGCTTCGCAAGCTCACTTCCATGATATGCAAACATCTCCTTATTTGCTGTAATGACATGGCATCCTCTCGATATTGCCTGGCGCAGATACGTATAGCCCGGTTCCCTGCCAACAATGGCATCAATTACAACATCAAGCTTTGGAAGCTCAATAATATCCTGAAAGTCATCTGTTAAAAGCACCTGATCATCAGGCAAAGAATGTTTATTCACATTTTTGACCAGGATAGCGGAAACCTTCACTTCTTTCCCGAGTATCGTCTGAAGCCTTTCCTGATGCTTTCTGATTGTTTCATACACTCCTTTTCCAACAGTTCCAAATCCCAATAGCCCGATCGTTATCGCTGACATTACTCATTCCCCCTGGGTAAAATTTATTGTGCCTGCCGTAAAAACAAAAAACCCCTTCCGTCCATTACAGACAAGAAGGGGTTTGAATTAATATTCCGTTCATTCCGCCTTCTTATCTTCGGAAAATGTATTCCTCTGAATTTGGCACCGTGCATGAATGCTGGTTGCCGAGGCTTCATAGGGTCAGTCCCTCCGCCTCTCTTGATAAGAAGTTTCTAAGTATTCAATTTATATGAATCATAAACATTTATCAGGTCTGCGTCAACCTTTTTTGAAAAATTATTTTCTTCAGACGCTTTCACTTTCATTGAAATCTTTCGTTATGATCTCAAGAAAATGCTTAAGAATTCTGGCAGTCAGCCCCCAGATGACTTTATCCTGGAAATAGTAAAATACCTCTTCCGCTCTCCTTGTCTGCCAATTGTAATTTTCACCTCCGGCAATCAAATCAAAAGGGAAATTTTCTTCTGGCTCTACCTTAAAATTCACGTGATACGTTTCCGGTTTAACTTTTTTCAGAAATGAAAGGGGGACGGTAAAAACCTCTTCTACTTCATCAGGGTTCGGGACAATCTTGTCCGGGTTTTGGATAATGCCTGCATAAGGGTAAATAATTTGACCGAAGGAGATCATGTAATCCAGCGGGGAAACATTTGTGATGCTGTCTTCGTCCACACCGAGTTCCTCAGAGGTTTCACGGATGGCCGTATGCTCTTCATCCCTGTCTTCCGGATCTATCCTTCCGCCGGGGAAACATACCTCCCCAGGCTGCCTTCTCATTTTTAGTGAACGCACTTCAAATAGGACATGTACCTCATTATTGATTTCAACCAGCGGTAGCAAAATAGCGAACTTCGAAAATCGCTCACTCCCCAAAATGATGGGGGTTCTGTTCCTTAACCTTTTAGCCAGTTTCTCAATCTCCATATCCTCCCACCTCCAGCAGCATTTCAATTCAGTTATTATACCTTTATCTTACTGTATTCTTTGCATTTTATTAATTTTTACGGCTTGTGCCAAATAATGATTCCGGACTATATGCTATTGCATCCTGACTTCAAAAGTAAAAGAACGTTTCTCCGCCTGCAAATCAGGGAAAATAAAAAAATATCATAATACACTGGGAGTGAAAAATATGAAGAAAAATATATTAATAGGCGGATACGATACACAGCAAGAGCTTAAAGAAGCCATTGAAGGTGCTGGGTCAAATGGATATCAGAAGGAAAATCTTGTGATCGTCTCCAAGGATGGCGCAAATCTTGAAAGCTTTGCAGACAATTACGGAGTGAACTTGCGAATTGGCGGTTCCCAGGAGCTGGGCAATCAGCGTTTTCTTGATTCTGTTAAAGCTCTTTTCATGGGGGAAGACCCGGCCACAAGTTCAGGAATTGATCCCGATAAAAAAGATGGTACACGGTTTGATGAACATGACCTGGATCGATACGCAGGCATGGTTTTTGACGGAAAATATGTCTTAATCGCTGACTATTATGGGAAATATCCAAACTCCACGCAGGACAATCAGAGAATCACTGCCGAAAACTCTGAAGGTTATATGGAGAGTGCTTCAGCCCGGGAGGTTGTCCATGAATCGGATATCAAAACACTGGCAGATAAATCCGCTGATACATGCTGTGTCAACGAGAATCCCAGTCGTATTCAGCATTCTCATACTTCAGCAGAAGTGAAAAAAGAAGTGCTTACAAAGGACAAGCTTAAATAGTATCAGCCCCCTGAAAGTGGGGGCTTTTTGCTGAAATAAAAAGAGAGGTTTCCCTCTCTTTAGGCATATTTCTTCTTATCCTCTTCCTGTTTGAAGAAGCTTTTCATCGCATGGAATACATCTGCTTTTTGCTTAAGAATATAATATCGGAAATCATCATTTTTGATATTTTTATAGGCGGACATCAGGGTCGAGTGGCGGTTATACTGGTTGACCTCACCGTATCCAAACATGTTGGACACCTTCATCAGGTCTTCCACCAGCTTAACACAGCGGGCATTATCAGAGGTCAGGTTATCACCGTCTGAGAAGTGGAAAGGGTAAATATTAAATTTACGCGGATCGTACTTGGCATCTATAAGCTCAAGTGCTTTTCGGTAAGCAGATGAACAAATCGTTCCACCGCTTTCTCCTTTTGAAAAAAAGTCCTCTTCTGAAACCACTTTTGCTTCTGTATGGTGGGCAATAAATTCAATTTCAACTGTCTCATATTTGGTTCTCAGGAACCGCGTCATCCAAAAGAAAAAGCTTCTGGCCATATACTTTTCCCATATCCCCATCGATCCGCTCGTATCCATCATCGCAAGCACGACAGCCTTTGAATCAGGCTTTACAATTTCGTTCCAGGTCTTAAACTTCAAATCTTCCTTATAAATCGGGTGGAACGCTGCCTTTCCCTTCATTGCGTTGCGCTTGAATGCCGACATCATGGTCCGTTTCTTATCAATATTGCCCATTAATCCAGTCTTTCTGATATCATTAAATTCAATGTCCTCTATGAGATTTTCATCCTGCTCTTTTCTCTTTAAATTAGGCAATTCCAATTGTTTAAATAAAGCTTCTTCAATTTCCATCAGTGATACTTCTGCTTCAAAATAATCCTCGCCTGCCTGGTCGCCTGCTCCCTGCCCCTTTCCGGGTCCTTTCTGGCTGCCGGATCCGTCACGTGCCACTACATCTCCAATCTGGCTATCTCCATCGCCTTGGCCGACATGTTTATTTTTATCATAGTTATAACGGATTTTGTATTCATCCAATGAGCGAATCGGAATCTTTACTACTTCCCGCCCATTCGACATTACAATGTTTTCTTCCGTTATTAAATCAGGCAAATTGTTGCGGATTGCTTCCTGGACTTTATCCTGATGACGCTGCTGGTCATCATAGCCTTTGCGATGGAGGGACCAATCTTCTTGGGAAATCACAAACTGATGGTTATTGACATTCGTCATGTTAACCCCTCCTTTTAAATTAAATTTCACACATTACAGCTTTCCAACATACAATATCGCGAGTGTCAAAAAAGATGAAACATCCCCATTTCAGCAGTCTGCCTTCATTTCATAGATTCATTTCCCGGCAGTGATTTTGATATTCATGCACCAATACAAAGAAATGTTTATTACTCTATCATATGCGGGAAGACAAAATAATTTACAAATAATTTTGACAATAAGGCATTCGAAGCATCTTTTGGACAAGCCAATTTTTATACAAAAATAAACCTCCGCGTTTAGCGAAGGTTCTTGTCTTTGCTTTTATTCTGAATAGGATCCGGATATTTATTGTAATCCTCTTTTAATTCTTTATTGGTCCGGAGATTTTCCATCTGCTTGCCCAGGTTTTCCATTTCCTCAATATTTTCTGCCATTGAGCTGTTTCTCGGTGTATAATCCTTATCCAATTCTTTCTTTTTCATGAATATCACCTCTGCTGTATTTATACCCCTAAATGGGCTTAGCTAAACTTTTATACTTGTTCTGCAGCATAAAAAAGGCCAAGCGTAAATAGGATTATACTATAGGGGGGATTTTATGAGCGAAATCCTTTGCTGCAGCTGGTGTGGTGAATTATCATTGTATGAGCGGACCGTTTATCTTGAAAATAAGCCAATCTGTCCGGAATGCCAGAAAAAAAAGAAAGAACCTGCATTAAAAATAGACAAAAATGGATGAAGAGGCTTTTCGAAGCCTCTTTTTTATATGGGGTATTTTCATTAAATCTTAATTACATACAAATAAATAAGCCTGGCAGCAATACTGCCAGGCCCTCCATTTATCGATTCAGCAAGCTTCCCACATAGCGGAGCAGTTCGTTGGCTGATGTGGAGTTATAGCCATGTTCGTCGATCAGACGTGCTACTACCTCATTCACCTTCTTCAGCTGCTGCTCATCCGGCGTTTTTGAAGATGTTGTGATTTTCACGACATCCTTCAGGTCGGCGAAGAGTTTCTTCTGAATGGCTTCGCGCAGACGGTCATGCGAATTATAGTCAAAGCGCTTGCCTTTTCTGGCATAAGCGGAGATGCGGATGAGGATTTCCTCCCTGAATGCTTTCTTCGCATTTTCGGAGATGCCGATCTGCTCTTCGATTGAGCGCATCAGCTTTTCATCCGGACTGATTTCCTCACCGGTTAATGGGTCGCGCAGCTTCGCTTTATTGCAGTATGCTTCAACATTATCAAGATAGTTTTCCATAAGGGTTTTCGCAGATTCTTCATAGGAGTATACAAATGCCTTTTGGACTTCTTTCTTGGCGATATCATCATACTCTTTACGGGCCAGAGAAATAAAGTTCAGATATCTTTCCTTGAGCTCTGGAGTGATGGATGGATGCTGATCCAATCCTTCTTTAAGCGATCGCAATACATCCAGCGCATTGATGCTTGTGATATTTTTGCGGATGATTGTCGAAGAGATCCTGTTGATGACATAACGCGGGTCAATGCCGCTCATGCCCTCATCTGCATGCTCTTTTTTCAATTCTTCCACATCTGCTCTATTATAGCCTTCAACGCTCTCTCCATCATACAATCGCATTTTCTTAACTAAATCAATATCGCCTTTTTTCGGATCTTTCATGCGGGTTAGAATCGTAAACATCGCTGCAACCCTCAAAGTATGCGGTGCAATATGCACGTTGGAAACATCGCTTTCACGGATCATTTTATCGTAAATCTTCTCTTCCTCTGAAACCTTTAAATTATATGGGATTGGCATAACAATTATCCTGGAATGCAAAGCTTCATTCTTTTTATTGGAAATGAATGAACGATACTCTGTTTCATTCGTGTGAGCGACAATTAGCTCATCTGCCGAAATAAGGGCGAAGCGTCCAGCTTTAAAGTTGCCTTCCTGAGTCAGGGATAATAAATGCCATAAAAACTTCTCGTCACACTTCAGCATTTCCTGGAATTCCATCATACCGCGGTTTGCTTTATTCAACTCTCCGTCGAAACGATAGGCACGCGGATCAGATTCTGAACCATATTCAGCAATAGTTGAAAAGTCAATGCTTCCAGTCAGATCAGCAATATCCTGGGATTTCGGATCTGAAGGGCTGAAAGTTCCAATCCCCACCCTGCGGTCTTCTGAGAAAATGATCCTTTCAATCAAAACATCCTCAATGCGGCCGCCATATTCCTGCTCAAGACGCATGCTATTCAGTGGCGATAAATTTCCTTCAATTCTAATTCCATATTCGTCATAGAAATCCTTTCGGAGATGGTGCGGGATTAAATGAAGCGGATCTTCATGCATTGGGCAGCCCTTAATAGCATAGACCGCTCCCCTATCTGAATGAGAATATTGTTCCAAACCTCTTTTTAGCATCGTCACTAATGTTGATTTACCGCCGCTGACCGGTCCCATTAATAAAAGGATCCTTTTGCGGACATCAAGGCGTTTGGCTGCCGGATGGAAATACTCTTCCACTAACCTTTCCAAAGCTTCTTCTAATCCAAAGAGCTGATTGCTGAAAAACTGATATCTTTTTTGCCCCTTCACTTCTTCCACACCGGCATCTTTAATCATGCTATATACCCGTGAATGTGCTGACTGGGCAACCCATGGTTTCTCTTTAATAATTTCTAAATACTCTCCAAAAGTCCCTTCCCATTTAAGCTTTTCTTCCTCGTGTCTGTACATCTCAATTTTTTTTAGAATATCCATAAGGACCTCCCCCTGTCGCATTATCAGAGACGATTAATATACTCTATGCGCACCGGCAATCGAACATGCGTAAACTATTAAGAGTTTGGTTTGTACTTTTTAAGGGGATTAATTATTACGAATACTTTGCTGCAGGGATCTTACTGTAAAAAAAACTCCATACTTTTCATTCACAGTTATTCATTTTTGGGCTATAATAAGCTTATATTTACATGCTTGCCTATTGAGATACCGCTAAAGGAGGATTACATATACATGGGTACAATTATTATTATCGGTGTAATGGTTGCTTTCCTTGCTGCTATTTTCACTGCCGGCTATGATGACAAGCCAGGCGTAAGCAAAAAATAAGCTGCTGATCTATTCAGCAGCTTTTTTCTTATTTCAATATTCTCCTACCTTAAATCCATCTTGTTCTTCTGAACAAAATCCTTCATATACATGCGTGTCTGCTTTTCGAGCATGCCGGCAATTTGACTGGTCCAAGTGTCCTTCCGCTTGCCGCCTGTACGCTCATCATAATACTCGGAAATGATTTTATTATACACTTCCAGCTCTTGGCGGTAGGCTGTTTCATCCTGACTATACTCATTTTCATGATAAATGTGCTGAAGGGGGAGCCGCGGTTTTTTGTCGTTCTTTTTGGAAGGGTAGCCAACAGCCAGTCCAAACAAAGGAATCACACGATCTGGTGTTTTTAATAGCTCAGCCACTCCCTCCAGATTATTTCTTATTCCGCCAATATAGCAGAGTCCAAGTCCCAGCGATTCTGCAGCAATGGCAGCATTCTGCGCAGCCAAAGCAGCATCAATGACAGCCACCATAAACTTCTCTGTGCTTTCGATTGATGGGATTACATTTTTATTTTCCATTTGGCCGATGACTTCATGACGATGCAGATCAGCACAAAACACGAAAAAATGGCCATTTTCAGCTACATAACTCTGATTGCCTGCCATTTCAGCAAGTTTCGCTTTCTTTTCATTATCTGTCACTCCGATTATTGAATAGGCCTGGACAAAACTTGAAGTGGAAGCAGCTTGAGCAGATAGTACAATTGTTTCAATCTGCTCTTTCGACAGTGGCCTGTCTTCAAAATTCCGGACGGAACGATGGTCCATCAGCAAGTTGGTAACTTCATTCATCACATCTCATCCTTTCCATATGTACTTTTTCATTTTACCCAGAGAAGAAAGTTTTCTCCAAAGGAAAAGGCCTGATAATCTTTCAGGCCCTGTGTTTTCCTATGTTAAATGTAAGTATTCCTGCTGGCGCAGTGCTTCATATACAAGAATGGCAGCTGTGTTGGATAAGTTAAGCGAACGGATATTATTGTTGATTGGCACCTTTAATAAGCGCTCTTTGCTGCTTTCAATAACATCTTTTGGAAGACCGGCCGTTTCCTTGCCGAAAATAAAATAATAATCCTTCTCGACTTTGCTATAGTCAAAAGTGGAATATGGCTTGGTGCCATCCTTCGTTAAGTAGAAGTATTCACCATGTTCAGTGCTTTTAAAGAAATCATCTAATGAATCATGATAAACAATTTTTACAAATTGCCAGTAATCCAGGCCTGCCCGCTTCAGCATTTTATCATCTGTTGAAAAGCCGAGCGGCCGGATCAGATGCAATGTCGTATCAGTAGCCGCGCAGGTACGGGCTATATTGCCTGTGTTGGCCGGAATTTCCGGCTGATATAATACTACATGCAATCCCACTTTTTTCACCTCTAAATTAAATCTGCATGTGTTATTATATCACGTTGAAATCACCATACAAATTACTGATCATCGGTAATAGTCAAAAATTTATATTTAATATTGGGTGTATAAGCTGTCGAATCTTCATAAGCCCAATAGCGCATTCGGCTGTAATAGGTATGGGCATTGACGAGGGGCATTCCTGATGCATCTTTGCCCGTCACGATTGTTGTATGGTCAAAGCGTCCGTCTCCCTGAAAATCATAGCAGATGACATCTCCTATTAAGAGCTGATCCGGACTGGAGACTTCCTCAGCCCTTAACCCCGAATTTGAACTGGGCAGATACCACCGCATTGAATTCGCTACTGTCCAGCTGTAGCTCCAATTCCCGCTTCTCATCCACCAGCCTTTTCCACGGTTGGGGTATCCCCTCATTGGGCCGCCGCCTGCATGAAGGCACTGGGAAATATAATTTGTGCAATCCACATCAAATTTTTTATAAGCCGGATTATAGCTGTTCCACCATTTTTCGGCATACTGTACAGCCTTCATGCGGTCATATTCATACTCATACCTTTCTTCCTCTTCAACCCCCCGGTCTGGAGACGCTTCTTCTTCTTTACTATCTTTAAAAGGATTTTTCTCCCGGTCTTCAACAAATACTCCTTTATAAAAATCGGCTGTACGCTCTTCAATCTCTTCTTCCATATAAAATATGCCTTTTTGTTTAATTAAATATTTGAAGTGAACTCTATAATCAACCGGAGTCACATCTTCCTTCTCCCTGCCGACACTGATCACTTTTCCGGCTGCCTGCGCTTTCACAATCTCACCGGAGCGGCCGGAAAGAGATTCTTTCTTTTTTTCAATCTTAGGGCATGTATGAATTGAACTTCTTGAATGGGAAACGCACTGCTGCACTCTTTTCTTTAACAGCTCATGAAGCTGGTCCCTCACGCATCTCACTCCTCTCCTATTCAATACATATGAGAGGAAGCATAGGACATTGCTTAATTTTTCGCGCAATAATACAATAAAATTGCCGGGCTCGCCAGTTTCTCTGCCTATGAGTCGCATAGCTTTTACGGTCACAGGATAAAAAAGCCATAAAAAAGGAGGGAGTTTCCTCCCCCATCATCATTGTTCAAAAAAACTTAAACCCTTTTCAATTTCAGCGATGACTTCTCCGTCTTTCTCCTGGTGCAATGCCTGTTTTAGTGCAGGCAGTGATTTTTCTCCGCCAATTTTCCCGAGTGCCCATGCGGCAGTTCCCCGGATCACCGGCCTCGGATCTTCTCTCATAACTTTAATCAGGTCTTCTGCCGCTGTCTCATCTTTGTAGTGAGCAAGGGCAATGATGGCATTTCGCTGGATCGGCTTTTTCCCTCTCCAGGAACCAGAGACCGGGCCATATTTTTCTTTGAATTCACGGTTGCTGATAAAAAGAAGCGGCCTTAAAAGCGGCTTTGCCACTTCCGGATCCGGCTCCATTTCATCATGCAGATGAAAATCCTTGCCTTTATTTTCAGGACAAACGGTTTGACAGGTGTCGCACCCATAAAGCCTGTTCCCCAGTTTTTCTCTATATTGCTCTGCGAGAAAGCCCTTTGTCTGTGTCAAAAAGGCAATGCATTTCTGTGCATCAAGCTGACCTCCCTGAATTAAAGCTCCAGTCGGGCAGACATCAACACATTTATTGCAGCTTCCGCATCTGTCTTCCATTGGCTTATCAGGCTCAAAAGGCAGATTTGTTATCATTTCTCCAAGGTAAACATACGATCCGAATTCCGGTGTGATGATGGAACAGTTTTTTCCGCTCCAGCCTATTCCGGCACGCTGTGCAACGGCCCGATCTACCAGCTCACCGGTATCCACCATTGATTTGCATACTGCCTCAGGAATTCTTGACTTAATGAATTCCTCAAGCTTTTGAAGACGTTCCCTCAGGATATGATGATAGTCTTTCCCCCATGAAGCCCGGCAGAAAATCCCCCTTCTTTCACCTCTTTTGCTGACAACCCTTACCTTCATTTTGGAAGGATAAGCAACTGCAATGGAAATAATAGACCGGGGCTTGTCCATTAGCAGGCCGGGATTCACCCTCTTCTCAATATCAGGTTCTTCAAATCCTGAATGATATTGAAGCTCCTGCTGGCGAATCAGCCTATTTTTCATTTCATCAAAAGTGCCCGCTGTCGTAAAACCGATTTTATCAATGCCAATTGTTCTGCTGTATTCAATCACTTCCTGCTTGAACTGTGCAAAGTCCATTGTATGACCTCCTTTCGTGAAAAATTTAATTTATATGAAAGTCTTTAATTTATTGAATCACCGCTTATTATGATAAACTATTTTAAAGTAATTTTGGAGGTGGAAAGCTTGGAAATTATGATTGCTCCAGAGTTGTGCAGGTTATTGCCCCATTTTAAAATCGGATTCATTACATATAAAAATATCGAAGTCGGACAATCTCCTCAAATGGTAAAGGGAAGACTCCAATTATTTCAGGAATCTATTTATTTTGACTTAGAGGACAAGAGTGTTACAGAATTTGAAGGGATCAAGGAATGGCGGCAAATCTTCAAAACAGCAGGCAAGGATCCAAACCGCTACCGCCACTCTGCGGAAGCACTGTACAGAAGAATAAAAAAACAAAATTATCTGCAGCCGGTCAACAGCTCCATTGATATCAACAACTTCTTTTCCCTGGAATACCAAATACCGATCGGCATATATGATGCCGATAAGCTTTCAGGCCATCTTACTATCAGGTTAGGCAAAGAAGGAGAAGAATATAACGGCTTAAACGGAAGACCCAATTCGCTTGCCAATTTAATAATCAGTGAAGATGCGGCAGGGCCATTTGGCAGTCCGTTTGTGGACTCTGAAAGGACAGCTGTCACGGAACAGACTAAAAATGCAGTTCAAATTGTTTATTTGCGCCCCTCGCTGGAAACGGATAAGGCTGAAAAAATGACAGAGTCATTAATGAACATGTACACTCAAGTGCATGGTGGAGAAAGAAGCTTTAAGGTAATTGGATGTTAAACTAGTTTATTAAAAATCGAGTGGTATCTGCGGATGCCGCCCGATTTTTTCTTAATAGCCGAAGAACATGAAAAAACGCAATACCTCGTTCTTTTTGAACGAAACACTGCGTTGGCTATGTATGGAGCGGGTGAAGGGAATCGAACCCTCATCATCAGCTTGGAAGGCTGAGGTTTTACCACTAAACTACACCCGCGTTTATATAAAGTTACAAATTACTGATTTCGTTCCCGTTCTTGCATGCCTCTTCCTCTGAAAGAATTCTTCAAGGAAGCCTATGCGTCGAGGCAACTCGCTGATGATTCATGGATGTGTCGCTCGTGGCTGAGGTTTTACCACTAAACTACACCCGCATTTTGTGAATATATATTCAATCATAAATGCAAATATGAATATACATTTTGTCGAATCAACTATTTAATAATACTAAAATCAGAGTAAATGGTCAACCCTTTTTGAGAAATTTGTCGAAAAAACAGAGAGGGGGTTTTCCCTCCCTGTTTATACCCACCACATTTCCGAAGGCTGCTCTTCGATTAAGATGGATTTTAGGTTCCTTACTGCTCTTGTAAATCCTTCTTCAATCGACATAAGCGGATCTTCGTGCTCAATGCTGACTACATAGTCATAACCAAACGTGCGCAAAGCGCTCATCATATCAGACCATTCCTGCAGGCTGTGTCCGCACCCGACTGCCCTGAATGTCCACGCCCTGGTCTGGACATTGCCATACGGCTGCATATCCGTTAACCCGTACATATTCACGTTTTCCTGGTCAATATAGGTATCTTTTGCATGAAAATGATGAATGGCATTTTCTTTTCCCAGTATCTTTATTGCTGCCACAGGGTCAATGCCCTGCCACCATAAATGGCTTGGATCCAGATTGGCCCCAATGGAGTCACACGTTTCTTCCCTTAATTTTAAAAGTGTGTACGGAGTGTGTACAAGGAATCCTCCATGCAGTTCGAGACCGATTTTCACATTATGGTCTTTGGCAAATTGTCCCGCTTTCTTCCAATATGGTATGAGTTTCTCCTCCCATTGCCATTTCAGCACTTCACCATACTCATTCGGCCACGGAGCGACCGGCCAATTTGGATGCCTGGCTTCTTCCCCATCACCTGCAGTGCCGGAAAAACAGTTAACAACCGGAACATTCATTAAGCTGGCTAACTTAATCGTGTCGTATAAAACGCGGTCCGATTCCTCTGCAAATGCTTTATCAGGTGAAATCGGGTTGCCATGGCAGCTGAATGCGCTGATTTCAAGCCCCCTCGACAACACCTTGTTCAGGTAATCATCCCGGAGTTCGTTGCTTTCCAAAAGCTCCTGCAGGCTGCAGTGAGCGTTACCGGGATAGGCTCCCGTTCCGATTTCGACGGCCTTAAGTCCTGCAGCTTTCACATGATCGAGCATATCTTCAAAATTTTTATCAGCAAATAATACGGTAAATACGCCGAGCTTCACAAAATCCCCTCCCTAATATAATTCTCGTTTGCTGCTACTGTAAATTGCATCAATAATCCTGGTTGTCTGCATTGCTTCTTCTGCTTTAACCATAAATTCTTCGCTGCCCAAACAGCTGTTGATAAAGTTCCGTGCCTGTGTTAAAGCATAGTCCTCCTCTCCCGGGAGCCACTCTGAATGTGTATTCAGGAGCATCCCATATTTAGATTGATTTAACCTGAGTGGAAATAAATCAATCCCTCCATGCTGCCCTGAAAGACTGAGGCTTTCATCATCCCGTTCGATATTGGCAGACCAGGAAGTCTCAAAAAGCAGGGAAGCGCCATTCGCAAATTTTATGTAAGCTGTCACATGATCATCAACATCAAAGGATTGATGGTCAAAGCTGCCCCATAGATTCACCTGATCAGGCATTTTGCTTAATGTATTGTAAGCTGTACCGGATACCTCCGTTTCAGCCGGGTTTCCCAAAAGCCAAAGCGAGAGGTCAAGCAAATGGCAGCCATAATCAATCAAGCTTCCTCCGCCCTGGAGTTCCTTATTGGTAAAAACACCCCAGCCCGGTACCTTTCTTCTTCTCATCGCTCTTGCCCGGGCTGCAAACGGAGTGCCAATTTCATTTTCTGAAATGAGTTTTTTGGCAGCCTGTGCCTCTTTCATAAACCGGTAGTGATAAGCAATGGCCAATACCTTCCCGGACCTGTCTCTTGCCTCAATCATTTTCCTGCATTCTTCCTCCGTCATGGCCATCGGCTTCTCACACAAAACATGCAGCCCGGCCTCCAGCGCAGCAGCAGTAATTTCAGCATGAAACTTATTCGGAGTACAAATAACCACGGCATCTGTTTTTTCATTGAATACTTCTTTATAATCTGTAAAAGCGCTGCTGATTCCAAACTTCTTTGCAGCCAGCTGTGCAGTATCCTCATTCACATCGCAGATAGCTGTTATGGAAGCACTTTCCGATAATTTCATTAAAACGGGAATATGCCGGGATTGGGCAATTCCGCCAGCACCGATAATTCCGATCCGAAGTTTTTTCATGGATGCACCTCAATTAATTCTGACAATCTGCTTTGTTTCGCTGGACTCCAGGGCAGCAAGAATCACTTGGAGCGACTTCATTCCCTCGGAACCGGAGATGGCAGGCTCCTGTTCATTCAAAATACTTTCAATGAAGTGGTCAATGACACCTGAACTCTTTTGCCCGCCTTCTTCATTTGTCTGGATTCCGCCGAGCTCGTACTTCACTGTTTCACCGTTTGCATACTGAACAATGAGAGAGTTCACCGGATCATCCTCCAGTCTCAAAATCGCTTTCTCACCATAAATAATTGTAGAATTGTCTTCTTTAGATACGTAAGACCAGCTTGCAGCCAATGTACCGATCACACCGCTTTCCGTTTTCAAAACGCATACGGCTGTATCATCGACATCAGCACCGGCTTTGGCACTCGTTTCGACAAATGCTCCGACCTCAGCAAACTCTTCTCCCAGCAGGTAACGCAAGAGATCGGTCTTATGGACACCAAGATCACCCATTGCACCAATAAATGCCTGATCCTTTTTGAAGAACCAGCTTTCTTTGCCATCTGCACTCCATCCCTCCGGCCCGCCATGTCCAAAAGCAGTCCGGAAACTGTAGATTTTTCCCGCTTCCCCCCTTGCAATCAACTCCTTTGCTTTTTTATGAGACGGAACAAAGCGCTGATTGTGGGCAATCATTAATTTCTTTCCATTTTTACGGGCTGCTTCTATCATGTCCTCTGCCTCTTCCTTAGAAGTGGCCATTGGTTTTTCACATAAAACATGCTTGCCCGCGTTCAATGCTGCAACTGAAATAGGGGCATGCAGATAATTCGGGGTGCAGACACTCACTGCATCTATATCCTTGTCATCCAACAATTTCCTATAATCGGTGTACGCCTTCGCCTCGTAAAGATCAGCAAATTCTTTTGCACGCCCTTCATTAATATCACATACTGCTGCAATGACTGCCCCGCTGCTTGCATGATATTCAGGCATATGCCGATGCTTGGCTATACTTCCGCATCCAATGATCCCAATCTTGAGTTTTTTCATCTTAACTCTCCACTCCTTCATGTTTCACACTGATACTCTCAAGCGGCTTCGCATTTCCATAGACCGGTACCGGAAGATCAGCCGGCTTAGCCCACTTAACAGCATTTTTAATAACCTGCTGGACGTCCTTATGATAATATGTTGGATACGTTTCATGTCCCGGACGGAAATAAAAGATTTTTCCTTTTCCCCGCCTGTATGTGCTCCCGCTCCGGAAAACCTCCCCGCCTTCTTACAAGCTCATCCGGTGCAGGGATATCGAAATGTTCTCCATACATCTCTTCTTTTTCCAGTTCAATATATTCTCCAAGTCCTTCTGCAATCGGATGGCTCGGGTCTACAATCCAAATTCGTTCCTTTTCATCCGCTTCTCTCCACTTTAAATCACAGGAAGTTCCCATCAGCACTTTAAAAATTTTAGAAAAATGGCCGGAATGAAGGACAATCAGCCCCATTCCATCGAGTACTCTTTGTTTTACTTTTTCGACGATTGCATCCTCAACTTCCCCATGCGCCAGGTGCCCCCACCAGACTAAAACATCTGTTTCCTGCAGAACAGCATCACTGAGTCCATGTTCGGACTCATCCAATGTCGCTGTTTTCACCTTAAAATCTTCTCCACTTAAAAAATCCGCAATGGCACCATGGATACCATCAGGATAGACTGCCCTTACCTTTTCATCCTTCTGCTCATGGCGATTCTCATTCCAGACAAGCACGTTAATCATGGATCTTCCTCCTTCTTAATTCATACTTCTATATTCATTTGGGGAAATTCCCTCAGTCTTTTTAAAGACTTTGCTAAAATACTTTTCATCCTGATAGCCAACCTGAAAAGCAATTTCATAGATTTTCAGTTTATGGTTCTGCAGAAGCTCCTTGGCCTTGTTCATTCGGACATTCGTTATAAAGTCTGTAATAGTAGCCTGATATTCCTGTTTAAACTTCCTGGAGATGTACTCCCTGCTTAAATAGAATCTATCTGCAATTTCCTGCAGATTAATCTTTGTTATAGCTTTCCAGCAGAAACTGTTCTATTTGCTGGATCACATTCATTTCCCTGTTTTGCTCCTGATGGCATTCTACTGGAGAATTTTGCTGATTCCATTCATTAATGGCTTTTTCCAGGATTTCATTCAAAATGTCCGGATCGATAGGCTTCAAGATATAATCAAAGCATTTATAACAGATGGCATTCCTCATATAGTCGAAATCATCATATCCGCTGACAACAATCGTCTTGCTGGATAGATCTGAAGAATGTATCCATTTTAAAAGGCTTATGCCATCTCTCTTAGGCATGCTCATATCTGTGAATATGATTTCCGGGCGATGCTCTTTAATCAGCTTTATGGCCTCATTTCCATCTGCCGCCTCCATGATCGTGTCAATCCCAAAACGGCTCCAATCTCCAAGAAGCATTAAACCTTCCCGCACATGCTGTTCATCATCCACAATAATTGCTTTCATCTTTTCCACCTTCCATCCTTTTTGGAAGTTTAATAGAAACCAGCAGCCCCCCCTGCTCCAAGTTCTTAAGCTGCAGGTAAGCCCGTCTGCCATAATAAAGCTTTAATCGGACATAAACATTCTTCAGTCCGATATTCATTGACTCACCCTTTTGTCCTATCCTGTCATTCATCAAATGCATCCGGATTTCCTCCAGCCTGCTCTCAGAAACGCCTGTGCCATTATCCTCAATAAGAAGATCCAGGTAAAATTCATCCTGTCTGCAGGTTATTTTAACCTCTCCAGTTTTCTCGCGTGTATCAAAGCCGTGTTTAAAGTAATTCTCCACTAAAGGCTGTAATATCATTTTCGGGACAGGAAACCTCAATGCTTCATCATCAATCTGAAAATTGAACTGAAGCTGATCACCAAATCGTTCCTTTTGAAGCAGAAGGTAGGCCTTGGTATGGTCAATCTCTTTTTGAAGAGGAACCATCCCCTCCTCCATATTCATGCTGTACCTCATGATTTTTGAAAGGCGGGTAACAGAAGAATAAATTTGCGGGCCCTGATTTTTCAAGGCCGCAGTTCCAATTGACTGCAATGCATTGTATAAAAAGTGCGGATTAACCTGTGACTGCAGAACCTTAAGCTGATTTGTCTTGTTTTCAAGCTGAAGCTTATACTCCCGATTAATCAGATCATTAATTTTATCGATCATTTGCCTGAATCGTTCCCCGAGATAACCAATCTCATCATTACCAAGAGATTTAAAACGGACGTCAAGATTTCCCTTTTCAACCTGATCGATATTTTTGAGGAGAATTCTGATGGGAGAGGTAATTCTGACAGAAATAAATAACGTGGCGAGAATAACCAGGCACAGCCCAATTACGCCAAACATGATATTGATTTTCGCCACACTGAATGCACTTTCATATAAAGTGTTATATGGGACTCGCTTAACAAGATACCAGCCGCCTGAATTTTGCGATAATTGATCGTATATCATTACACCGCTGAATGTATCTTCCTCCCATTCAGCCGTGCCATTTTCTTTATTTGCGCCTATCACCCAATCAATCCACTCTGGTGTTTTATCTCCGTTATCAGCTTCATCCGTTGAACGGTAGATCATGTCACCTTCAGGAGATATAATATAGAATTCTTCATTTTCCCCCGAATAAAGATTGCGGCTGATATTGGTTATTTGATCCGGTGAAAACTCCAATGATATATAGGCCAATAGATCTTCCGCTGGAATATTAATTAAAGACCGGTGAAGCGTAATTACATTCTCAGGCTTCTTTTCATCAGGATCCTTTATCTTATGGACGGGCTCAAGAAACATATTGTTTGGACTTTCTTCCGCTTTTTCGTAATATTCCTGATTGGCATTTGTCAGCCTCTTCGAAAAAACAACAGTAGAGCGGCGGCTCGCTGTTATGAGCCGATCTTCCTTTGCAACTGCAATATTAACCCGTTTGATATTTTCCTCAGCATACAATATGGTCGAAATTACATTTCTTACAGCTTCGACAGCCTGGTAATTATTTTCCTTCCGCGGATCTTTTAAAAAGTTTATAAAACCTGGATTATTGTAGAGAGATAGTGTCAGCCCATCCAGTTCATTTATGTACCCCTCCAGGTTCATTTTTCCTTGATATAATAGGTTGCTATTTTCTTTAATGGCCTGGTCCTTCAAGGATTCGGCTGTATGGTAGTAAGTGATGATAATGGACGCCCCAAATGGAACGATTGTGGCAACCATTAATAGGACAATCAGTTTATTCCTAATGCTCCTTTTGAACATTTACATCCCCCGCTGCTATCTCTTTTACAATAGTATAAAGCAACTTCCCTTTTTGGGGATGCCTTTTTTCTATGGGATTTTCCGGATTAGAAAAATAGAAAACAGAAAGCATATCTTTTGCAGACATGCTTCCCGTTTCACCAATTTATTTCAAGTTATCCCAGGATGCCTGGAACCGTTCAACAACCGTATCATAATCAATCTTTCCGGCAGCATATTCCTGGATTGTTGCAGCAAACTCTTTATTTGCTCCATCCGGCCATCTGAACCATGTCCAAGGAATCGTTTTCTCTGCCTTAGAATACTCAAGAATGTGCTTACCAAGTGGCCCTAAACCGGTTGGCTCAATATTGTCAAAGGCTGGTATGAAAGCAAATTCTTCTGTGATATAACGTTTGCCTGTTTCAGATGAAACCATCCAGTTAAGGAATAACTTGGCTTCTTCAAGATGCTCAGAGTTTTTGTTAAGAACCCAGTTGTTCGGCACGCCTACCGGTAAACGGTCTGCCTCAGCTTCATCATCAGTCAGAGGAATCGCGAGGAATCCCATATTAATGTCAGGGTCAATTTCAAGAATCATGTTCTCTGTCCAGTTCCCCTGCTGAAGCATAGCTGTTTTGCCGGAAGCAAATAGTGTAACTTGCGTATTGTAATCAGTTGTTAACGGATTGTCATTTCCAAACTTAATTTCAGTATCAAGAACTTCTTTAAATTCTTTAAATTTATCATTGCCGGTTAACTTTTCAGATCCGCTGTATAAGCCTTCGATAAAGGCAACAGGATCTTCCTGCTGTGCAAATGGAATGTTTAGCAAATGCTGCCCAATGACCCACCACTCACCGTAACCGGCAGAGAAGGGGGTAATTCCTTTATCTTTGAGCTTTTTAGCAGCATCCTTCAGTTCAGAAATCGTATTAGGCGGTTCAGTAATTCCCGCTTCTTTAAATAAATCCTTGTTATAAATAAACCCGTATCCTTCCAGGTTTACCGGCATTCCATAAAGCTTGCCATCTGTATCGGTGGTTGGAACCTTACCAATTGGAAGCACATGCTCTGCCCACGGCTCATTTGAAAGGTCGGCAAGATGCTCTTTCCAAAGCTCCAATTCTTTAAATCCGCCATTGTTAAAAATATCAGGCTGTTCGCCGGATGCAAACTTAGCTTTTAATGCGGCACCATAATCAGCTCCGCCTCCGACTGACTCAAGCTTTATTTTAATATTTGGATGCTCTTTTTCAAATTCGCCAATCATTTCCTGAAGCTGATCGGCAATCTCCACTTTAAATTGGAACATGTTCAGTGTTACCACTTCATCACCATTCTTTGAATCATCCTTAGGCTTTTCATCCCCTGAAGAGCTGGAAGAAGAACAGCCCGCCATAATGCCGGCCATCAGAATCAATGACAGCAGTAATAGAGCAAAGCGTTTCATTTTGTTTCCCCCCTGAATATTTTTTATATAAACTTTCACAGCCTCTTTGGATGCAAAAGTCTCTACAACTACTTAATGGAGCCTTGTGCAATGCCTTTTATAATATGTCTCTGCAGGAACAGGAAGAAAATTATGACCGGTGTAATGCCCATCACAAGGGCAGCCAGTCCCATATCCCACTGCTTTGTATAATGTGCAAAGAATGAGCTTGTGGCCAAAGGAATCGTCCTTAGCTCTGCATCCTGAAGCACCAGAAGCGGCAGCAGATAGTCATTCCAGATCCACAATGTATTTAGAATGACAACCGTTACAGTTATTGGCTTCAGAAGCGGAAAAACAATTCTCCAAAAGACGCCAAACTGGCTGCACCCATCAATTCGGGCCGACTCTTCGATCTCGATTGGAACTGTTTTAATAAAACCGTGATAAAGGAAAAGTGATAATGGTACACCAAAGCCAAAGTACATAATGATGAGACCAGGTATGCTGTTTGTCAGATTCAGCGTGCCACCGAGTTTCATCAGGGGAATCATAACGGTCTGGAATGGAATAACCATTGCAGATACAAATAAAACAAACAGGATTTTGCTGAATTTCCCCGGAGTCCTAACCATCTTCCAGGCAGCCATAGAACTGATGACAACTAGTCCAATATTGCTGATTACCGTTATTATAAGCGAATTCCAGAAGGCACGCGGGAAATTAATGATATCCCATACCTTCAGATAATTGGAGAATAAAAACTCCTGCGGCCATGCTGCCGCATCAATCAGGATATCTGCAAAACCCTTTACAGAATTAATGAACACGAAGTAAAAAGGGATGAGGAATATGATTCCTAATAGGATTCCGATAATCTCCAGCAAAAACGTAACCTTCGTATATCTGGGATTCATTAGGCCTCAACCTCCCTTTTCTTCGTCATCATCACCTGAACCGTTGTAAAAATAGCTACCACAATGAAGAATAAAATGGATTTTGCGGTACCAAGACCATACCGGTTATTCTGGAATGCTTCCTGATAAATATTAATCGCAACCGATTGTGTCGAATTGAATGGCCCGCCGCCTGTGAGTGAAATATTCAAGTCAAAAATCTTAAATGCCATTGATATAGTTAAAAAGAAACAAATCGTAAATGCCGGTAAAATGAGCGGAATGATGATTTTTGTCAGGAGTGTCCAGCTTGATGCTCCATCGATTCTTGCTGCCTCCAGCAGCGTCTGATCAACACCCTGAAGTGCTGCGATATAAATAACCATCATATAACCGCTGATCTGCCAGGCAAACACAATGACAATTCCCCAGAAGGCTGTTGTCTCATCACCAAGCCATGGAAGCTTAAAAACCGAAAGATCCGTTAGATTACCGATAGCAGCGAACCCTTTTACGAAAATAAACTGCCAGATGAATCCAAGCAATAATCCCCCGATAACATTCGGAATGAAAAACACAGTCCTCAGCAGATTCCTGGACTTCAAGGCTGCATTCAATAATAAGGCAAGCCCAAATCCTAATAAATTACTAATAATAACAGAAGCCAACATAAATTTAGTTGTAAAAATAAAGGAATCAAAAAACTTAGGATCACTCTTAAAAATCTTTATATAATTTTCAAGTCCAACCCACTCCACCACAGCGCTGACTCCATTCCAGGATGTAAACGAATAATAAATCCCCATCAGGAAAGGAATGATCTGTATCACCAGGAAAAAAATTAATGCCGGTCCTACAAAAGCAAGGTATGTTAAGATCTTTTTCAAATTTGCTTTTTTCCTGGAAACTGTTTTAATCTCTGACTTAATTGCCGGTTCCCCGATCTCAACCTTTGTCTCCAATTCTCTTCACCGCCCCCTATCATCTTGCAAACGCTTTCCTACATTATATTTGAAAGCGGTTGCCTATATAGGTGACTGAATTGACTAAATGGTGCAATATTTTGACTTTTTCAAAAGGTCAATCGCCTTATCCTTGTTTCGGAGCAGCCTTCCGAACAGTTCAGAACCCTTTTTCGAAACCACCCTCTGAACCGTCCGGAACGCTGTGGAGATGATAAAATGCACGTCAAATATCTCAGGGATATAATTTTTAAATACAAAAAAAGGTTTCCCAAATGGGAAACCCTTTTTTTTTGATACCGGTGGCCGGGGTCGAACCGGCACTCCAGAAGGAACACGATTTTGAGTCGTGCGCGTCTGCCAATTCCGCCACACCGGCATATTAAATGTAGTAAATCTTGTGGTGCCGAGGACCGGAATCGAACCGGTACGGTAGTCACCTACCGCAGGATTTTAAGTCCTGTGCGTCTGCCAGTTCCGCCACCCCGGCGTATATCAGCGAATCAAGATTTAAATTATGGAGGCGGCAACCGGATTCGAACCGGTGGTAAAGGTTTTGCAGACCTCTGCCTTACCACTTGGCTATGCCGCCATAAAAACAATGAAATTCT